>JBBDLQ010000084.1:0-4800 GCA_040878765.1 Balneolaceae bacterium
CTGACTACGAATCAGGCGGTTGGAGGTTCGAATCCCCCCGGGTGTACTTTTGAGCTCTGTAAATCATTGTTTTGCAGGGCTTTTTTTTAATTTTAGTTCAATCTCATCTATCAAAACCAGGTCTTCATGCTCAGATTTTTCCCATCTGAGTAAACTCTGAAGACACATATTTAAATAATCCCTTTCAAACGGCTTTAAAGCTCAATATTTTTTAAAAAAAATCTGTAAGGAATTGCTTTGAGATCGCTCTAACTAAGTGGTGAAAGGAGCATTTTTGGGTTAAATCGTGGGTACAAATACAACCACCCTTATCTTTAATTGGATAGGGGTGGTTTTTTTTACTGCTTTTTTCATGCATAAATCTCAATTAATCTTTTATAAACATCTGGTAGCTTTTTGTATTTATATATGGTTTATTTCTTTATTAATGCTTTATTATTTTTATGAGAAGTGTACCAAAATTATTTAAGCTTAATGCCCTTTCCATTACACTATTTTACCTGGTGTTTGCACTCGTTTGGATTCTTCTGTCCGACCAGGCCTTGATTTGGATTACTAAGGACCCCTTACTCATTTCCCGCTTCCAAACCTTCAAAGGAATATTTTATGTCCTTATTACCGCGGTTTTTCTTTATATCCTTATAAACAAGAGCAACGAGAAAATTTCTATTGAAAAAGGGCGCATTGATAATGCACTATATGCCGCCGGTAAAGCTGCCTGGAGCATAGATCTTAAAACCAGAAAAATTCAGCGGTCAAAATTTCATTATAAACTTTTCGGGCTGTCTGAAGATCCTGAAAAATGGAGCCTTGATGATTTCTATGATCACATTCATCCGGAAGATCGTGAGCAAGTCCGTGAAAGCCTTGAAAGAGCCCTTCAAAAAGAAACTTCCTTTTACAATGTAGAATACAGGATTAATGTACCCGGCGCGAATACACGCTGGATGCAAAGCCGTGGTAACCTTGTATATGATGCAAATCAAAATCCACTGGAAATTGCCGGGGTTATTACTGATATAACTAATCAGAAAAAGCTGGAGGAAGAATACAAGCGGGAAACGGAATTATTCGAACGAATATTTGAACAAATTCCGGTAATGATTGACATATATGATCCGGACATTAATGAAATTCGGGTTAACAAGAAATTTGAAGATGTCTTGGGCTGGACTAATCAGGAAATTCAGAAAATTGACCTGATGGAAAAATGTTATCCTAATCCTGAAATCCGTGAAAAAGCCCTTCAGGTAATGAATACTGCCGACGGGGAATGGCATGAGTTTGAACTGATTAACAAAGCGGGAGAAACCAGAATACAAAATTGGTCTAATATCCGGCTTTCAGACAATACCATCATTGGTATTGGGCTGGATGTAACTGAATTAAAAGCCTCGCAGGCTGAAATTCGGGATTCGCGTGAACTTCTTAGAAAGACTTTCGAAAGCCTCAAAGAAAGTGTCATTATTTTAGATCCCAAAACACGAATTATAACAGATTGTAACCCGGAAACGGAAGAAATTTTTGGCTACTCTTCAGACGAGCTGATTGGCAAATCCACAGAAATATTACATATCAATAGATCTAATTTTAAAGAGTTTGA
The DNA here is from genome assembly GCA_040878765.1 of Balneolaceae bacterium. Taxonomy (GTDB): domain Bacteria; phylum Bacteroidota; class Rhodothermia; order Balneolales; family Balneolaceae; genus Gracilimonas. The sequence goes on from JBBDLQ010000084.1 coordinate 1,604, forward strand.
TGAGTTGAGTGCTGGTGATTTAAGGGAAAACGGGGTATTTAAAACCGAGTATATCATGAAGAAAAAAGACGGAAGTCATTTTTATAGTGATCATACCGTTACGCTGGTTAAAAATGACGAAAATGAAATCGAAAAAGTGGTCAGTGTGGTGCGGGATATCACCGAGAAGAAAAAATATGAAGAAGAACTTGAAAAACTCACGGATCGTTATCGCAATGCCGAAAAAATAGCCAATATTGGCCACTGGGAACGCAACCTTATCACCGATGAAGCCATTTGGTCGGATGGCTATTATGAAATTATCGGGATGGAAAGAAGGTCAAAAGCACCAAGCTATAAAGAACTTATTGAAATGATCCATCCGGATGACAGAGAGGAATTTGATACTTCATTCAAGGAAGCTCTTGAAACCGGCCACTTAAATGTACGTTATCGCCTTAATAAACCATCAACCAGTGAAGTTGGATGGTTTCAAGAATTGGCAACCACCAAATACAACGAAGATGGAAAACCTGTTTCTATAAGCGGGACCATTCAGGATACGACTGAGCGGGAAGAATTCCAGATAAAGCTAAAACAACGGAACGATTTTATTGAAACCACCATCGAAAACCTGCCTATTGGGGTTTCCGTTAATTTTATTGAGGACGGAACGGTAAGTTTGCTCAACAAAAAATTCATTGAAATATACGGATGGCCAAAAGAGGCACTCACCGATATAGATACCTTCTTCGAAAATGTGTATCCGGATAAAGCTAACCGTAATAAGATCAGGGAAATGATGAATGCGGATATTAAATCCGGTAAGATCGAACGCATGAAATGGGATCGTTTAAAAATCACTACCCAATCTGGTGAGCATAAAATTATAAATGCTAAAAACATTCCCGTTTACGATCAAAATATAATGATTTCAACCGTTGTTGACGTGACCCAGCAGGCAGAAGCCGAACGGAGATTGGTGGAATCGGAGCATAACTACCGGCTCCTGTTTCTGAAAAACCCGCTGCCAATGTGGATTTACAATCCGGAAACACTGGCATTTGTAGAAGTAAACAATGCCGCCATTAAACATTATGGATATACCCGGAAAGAATTCCACCAAATGACTTTAATGGATATTCGCCCGGAAAATGAACAGCGGAAATTTAAAGAACATTTTAGCAACATCGACCGGCCAAATGAGAAATCCGATGAATGGCTGCACAGGACAAAAAACGGGGAAATTATAGCGGTAAATATCACCGGCTCATCCATTGATTATTTCGGAAATAAATACCGTATGATCTTAGTGAATGATATTACCGAACAGAAAAAAGCGGAAAAAAGGGTTTTAGCCTCGCTTGTTGAGGGAGAGAATAAAGAACGAGCCCGCATAGCCCGTGAATTGCATGACGGACTTGGGCAATACCTGGCGGCTGCAAATATGAATCTGACTGCCATTGAGGAGAAAATTGAAAAGCTGGACGAACGTGAACAAAATTTATTTCAAAAAGGCCTTAACCTTTTAAAACATGCCGTGACCGAAACCGGTCAAATCTCGCGAAACCTTATGCCCAGGGTGGTTGATGATTATGGCCTCGCCATTGCAATTGAAGCTATGGTAGATAATTACAGCAGCAATTCGGAAATGGATATCATGTATTATCAAAATATTGATGATATGGACCTGCCCAGTGAAGTTGAATTTAACTTATATCGCATAGCACAGGAAGGCCTTTCTAATGCGGTTAAATACTCGGAGGCTACCCAAATTAATGTACAATTGATTAAAGATGAACTTGACTTAATTCTCTCAATTGATGATAATGGAATAGGCTTTGACCCAACTGCTTCCAGCGTCTCAAATGGATTGGGATTACAAACTATAAAAACCCGGTCTGGTGCGCTTGGCGGTGAATTTGAAGTTGATAGTAAGCCGGGAAAGGGTACATTTATAAACGTAATTGTTCCATTAAAAAAATAATTGGGTGGAAGCAGATGGCAAATATTCGTATTGGAATAGTGGATGATCACGAAATAGTAAGAGACGGTATAAAGCTTTTACTTGAGGATGAACCGGGGTTTGAAATTACCTTTATGGCACAGCATGGAAAAGAGGGTTTAGAATACTGTAAATCACAAGAGGTTGATATTGTTATTATGGATATCACCATGCCGGTAATGGACGGTATTGAAGCCACGAATATCATTAAAGAGCAATATCCTGATGTGAAAGTACTTGCCCTCACAATGCTTAGTGAAGATCAGCATATCCGAAAAATGATAAAGGCCGGAGCTTCAGGATATATTTTTAAAAGTTCGGGGAAGAAAGAACTCATTAAAGCTATAAATACCATTATTAATGGTCAGCATTATTTTAGCGAGGGAGCAACCCAATCCATTTTACAAGAACTTGTAAACCCCGTAGTTACTAAACATAAAGACGCCGAAGATGTGCACATTACAGAGCGTGAGCTAGAGATCCTGAAATTAATCGTTAACGAATATACCAATCAGGAAATAGCCGAGAAATTGTTCGTGAGTGTTAGAACAGTAGATGCCCATCGCCGAAATCTTCTCCAGAAAACCGGGGCAAAAAATACAGCCGGCCTCGTTAAATACGCCATCAAAAACCAGCTTTTCGAAAACAATAAATAGTTGAGTTAATGGCGATAATTAACGTCAGTTCTGCCGTGGGCACGCCTTGGGCGGATTTAAAATTAGCTCTTGGTTGTCAATCAGAGCGCCCCTTTGGATTGAATAGGTTTCGGATGGTTATCGCGATGGGTCTCAAATTTTGATTTGGCAAATTGTATTCAACACTGAGATCCCTCGTGTTTGGAATTCTAAACCTTGAGATATTTTCGGGCACTCGGGAGGACAACTGAAAATAATTTTTGTAAGGAATTGCCTTTTCATCGCTCTAACAAGTATGAAAAAGCAATATTACGTTTACATGTTAAAATGAATAGCCCCGTCCTTTAGGGCGGGGATAAAGAAAATTAGCAAAGAAAACCCAAGGCTCGAAGTTCTTTAGGCCGTGATGGATTCGCAGGGTTGGGCAATAATGCCTTTAGAGACTGTATGCCCAACCCTTCGTTGACCACCTTAAATGATTAAACCTACAAGCCTCGGGTTTTCTTTAGTTTAGCATGACTACCCAGGGTTGCATTCACTAACGTGAATTTACCCTGGGTTATTTACGTATGACCCTT
>JBBDLQ010000085.1:0-2600 GCA_040878765.1 Balneolaceae bacterium
CTCATCAATATCTCTTTATTCTTTCGGTAACTTAAAAACCAAAGTAAGCTTTGTACCGCCATCTGAGAACTTAACTTCATCGGCATATTCTTCCATCAAAAAGACACCGCGTCCACTCGGTTTGAGTAGATTCTCTTCAGCAGTGGGGTCGGGAAGATTTTCTCGTTTAAATCCTTCACCCTGATCTTTAGTCACGAATTCCAATTTATCGTCTTTAAGGTAAGCTGAGATTTCAATGGTTTTGGATGCATCCAGTTTATTGCCGTGAAGTATGCCATTTGTAGCCGCTTCAGAAACAGCAAGCATCATTCGTGCATATAATTCATCGCTAAAATTAAGCTCTTTCTGAAGTTTGGTGAGTATCACCTCAACCTTTTCAACTTCTTCGTAAGTAGATTTGAGGACAAGTGTATGTAATAATTTCATAGGCTAAAAATGTTCAAAACAGAAAAAAAGGAGCCATTTTTTTCACTTATTCAAACTGCTATAAAGCAAAAAATATACTCCTTACCTCAAAATCAGCCTAAGCATAAATTCCTCGTAATTTAAGTGTGGTTGCTACCCGGTCGATAGCATACACATAGGCCGCCTGACGCAGCGTAATACTATACTTTTCACTCACCATAAACAAGTTATCAAATGATTCTCTCATCATTCGATTCAATCTGCGATTTACGCGTTCTTCAGTCCAAAAATATCCATGCCGGTCTTGCACCCATTCAAAGTATGAAACGGTAACCCCGCCGGCATTTGCGAGTATATCCGGGATTACCATGATTCCTTTTTCCTCCAGGATCTTATCTGCATTTGCTGTTACCGGACCATTTGCACCTTCGGCAATAATTTTAGCATTTATTTTAGGTGCATTATTCTTGTCAATTTGATCCTCTTTTGCCGCTGGAATCAGAACATCACATTCAAGTTCAAGCAATTCCTCATTTGTAATTTGTTCGGCGTCATTAAATCCTTCCAGTGAATTCCCGTTCGTTTTTGAATATTCAATCGCTTCGGGAATATCAATTCCATTTTTGTTGAAATATCCACCACTGATATCACTAATGGCAATTACCTTGGCTCCTTGTTCATAGATTAACTGTGCCGAAACTGAACCCACGTTTCCAAAACCCTGAACTACAACAGAAGTATTACTTGGTGAAATTCGGAGTTTACCCAAAGCGGCCAATGTACATGTTACCACTCCCCGCCCGGTAGCTTCTTTTCGGCCTTTGGACCCACCAAGAATAATTGGCTTTCCCGTTACCACGGCATTTTCGGTTTTTTTATGATTCATGCTGTAGGTATCCATGATCCATGCCATAATTTGCTCATTGGTATTCATGTCGGGTGCGGGGATGTCGCGGTCGGGGCCGAAAACATCGAGCATGTTGGCTGTATATCGTCGCGTCAATCGTTCTAATTCGGATTGTGAAAGGAGTTTGGGATTAACTTTAACCCCACCTTTTGCCCCGCCAAAAGGAACATTGACAACCGCACATTTCCAGGTCATCCATGCGGCCAGGGCTTTAACTTCATCGATGGTCACATCATCGGAATACCGGATTCCGCCTTTTGAAGGCCCGAGAATACTATTATGAATTACCCGGTATCCTTCAAATACCTCAATGCGGCCATCATCCATTGTTACGGGAATCGAAACGATGACCACTTTTTCAGGGCTTGAGAGGTATTTAAAAACTCCTTCATTTAAATCAAGAATTTCGGCAGCGAAATGAAATCGCTCCATCATAGAGGCAAAAGGGGAGTCTTGGGCAATATGAGGAACCGGCTCTTTATAATAGCTTGTGTTCATTAAGTTCTTTTGATTTGGTATCGATGATGATTATGTGAAATTGTGGCTACATCGCTCAAAAAAGCGGTTCCAAATATAAAAGTATTCTTGGAAACTATTGTACTATTTGTGAAAAAAGACAGAGTTTTTTTGGTGTAAGCAATTTTTGAAAATGTAATGATGTGCTTCCTTTTAGCATTAGTCCGCTTAAATGTCTGAGTTGAAGTCATTTACTAAATTTTTAAAAAAGCACAGGATCAGATTGCCTTTATTATCTTATTGTTAAGTATTGGGCAAAGTTAAAGTTGATAACATTTTCATAACATACAGTGTGTACCCTTGGGCAAATATCAGCACACACCTAAAACTTAATGTCAGATTCGCAGCCTAACAAAAATGATATAAGCCCGATAGAAAGCTTTATACCAACGGGTTTTTATGACGTAATTAAACAAGAAAGAATTTTTATTGGCCTTATTGGCTTATTCTTTTTTATAGCCGGGGTGGTATTTCCCTATGCCGAACTTGCCATGTGGGTAGGATTTGTTTTTGCAGGATATTCCGCCATTGCCAATGATAGCATTCAAACCATTGGTACCTTCCTTGCTTCAAATATGGATAAGAAATGGTGGATCCTCTGGCTGTGGATCGGGGGAATTTTTCTGGTAACGGTAACGGCCAGCTTTTATATATATGACGGGGATGTGACCTATCAGCGGTTAAGTTCTAAAGGTTTTTCTGAAGCTCCAACGGAGTTTACATTTCTTCAAGTAGCCGCACCCATCTTTTTGTTGATCCTAACCCGTATGCG
>JBBDLQ010000085.1:2700-12144 GCA_040878765.1 Balneolaceae bacterium
ACGGATGTTCGTTCGGCAACAATAGTTGACTTTGTATATTCCATTTTGTTGGTCTATAAACTTACAGTAAGCACAGTTCCAATGAGTACCACGTGGGTATTTTTGGGATTACTTGCCGGACGTGAAATCGGGATGAGTATTATGGACAGCAAAGAGGAAGGCAGGCCAATGGGCAAAGTAATGGCTATGGTAATTAAAGATCTGTCTTATGCCCTGATTGGATTGATAGTTTCTATACTGTTGGCGATCTCAATAAATGATCAGGTAAGGCAGGAATTATTGCAGATGATTGGGTATTGATATTTAAAGGCAAATACCTCATACTTAGGCGTCCCGTACATAAACACATTATGTACGGGACGCCTTTTTTGTTTCATATAATGCATTCTATATGAAAGAACACACAAAAGAATTAAAGAATATAAACCGGATGCACTATGAACGCGAATGTGTTAGTTTTAAATCAGGATTATCAGCCATTGAGTGTTTGCTCGGTACAACGCTCCATGAAATTGATTTTTTTGGAAAAAGCTGAATTGCTCCACGACGATCCGGAGAAAGAACTGCGCACAACACGTAAATCATTTCAGTTTCCTTCTGTTATCCGTCTGCGAAATTATATTCGGGTACCGTATACTAAAATCGTGCTATCCAGGAGAAATGTAATGCGCCGTGATGATTTCACCTGTCAATATTGCGGTAAAAAATCAGATCTGACTATCGACCATATCATACCAAAAAGCCGGGGTGGAAGGGATTCTTGGGAAAACCTTGCTACTGCATGCGATAAATGCAACGTTCATAAAGGTAACAGGACTCCCAAAGAAGCAAATATGCCGCTTAAGAGAAAACCCTATCGTCCGGTTCCCATTACTTTTTTCCGGGATTCAAATGGTGGAGTTCAAGAACCCTGGAAACCGTATTTGTATATGACTTAGGAATATCCGCTAAAGGCGTTTCTTCAACAGATTATTCAAAGAGCGTATTTTCAATTCAACTTCGATATTCGTTATTCCTCTGATCAATATTCAATATTCCCAATCTCTGTCAACCCTCTCAAAAAAGCCTTATCTTTATAGTTCATTTAGTATAGAAGCAGTTTTAAATATCCTTTCCTATGAGTAAAAAAGGCAGAGTATTAGTAGCCATGAGTGGCGGTGTAGATTCCTCAGTTGCAGCGGTGATGCTGCAGGAGCAGGGCTATGAAGTCATTGGCATCACCATGAAAACATGGGATTACCACCGCAGCGGAGGCAATTCAGGCAAGGAAACCGGCTGTTGTACGGTAGAGTCGATGAATGATGCCCGTCATATTGCCGTGAATCATGGCTTTAAGCACTTCATTGTTGATATCAGGGAAGAGTTCGGCGATTGGGTTATTGACCGCTTTGTGGATGATTACCTGGGTGGAAGAACTCCGAATCCATGTGTTCTTTGCAATACTCATATCAAGTGGGCTGCTTTATTGAAACGTGCTGACAATCTCGGTTGTGATTTTATTGCCACAGGTCATTACGCCAAAGTTCGGGAAGAAAACGGACGTTATGTAATTTCACGCGGACATGATCCCAAAAAAGACCAATCTTATGCTCTTTGGGGGGTAGCTCAAAAACATCTGGCACGAACTATTTTTCCATTGGGCACTTATCCCAAAACGGAAATACGCCAAATCGCTGAAGACCACGGATTATTGAACGTGGCCAACAAACCGGATTCCTATGAAATATGTTTTGTTCCGGATGACGATTACCGGCGCTTTTTACGTGATAGGGTAGACGGACTTGAAGAAAGAGTTTCAGGTGGTAAATTTGTTGATAAAAACGGAAATATTGTTGGTGAACATGAAGGTTATCCTTTTTATACCATTGGCCAAAGAAGAGGATTAGATCTTGCCATGGGCAAACCGGTGTATGTAACTCATATCGATCCTGAAACAAATATTATTACTATTGGCGAAAAAGAAGACCTGGTAAGTTCCACACTCATTGCAGGGGAAATGAATCTCATCAAATACGATAAAATTCCTGAAGAAGAAATGGAAATTACCGGTGCCATCCGTTATAACGATGACGGGGCAATTGGCTATCTCACCCAGCTTGATGAGGATAAAATGAAAGTTCACTTTCCTGCTGGAAGAGAAGCCATCACACCCGGACAAGCCATTGTTTGTTACGAAGAGAATGATGTGGTAGCCGGCGGCTGGATCAAAAAAGTGAATGTGGGAATGGATGATTTAATTCCTGCCTGATGGGTAGGAATCATGCCTCCCATGGCAAACTTTGGAAAAGTTTACTGCTGAGCCTGCGTTAAACTTCAACTACCAAAGCAACTTTTCCAAAGTTGGTAGGGTTTACCTGAATAATTAATATCTTTTCCCGCGAAACAACTATTACCTTTGGGCGTTAAAGAATTTGACCTGAAATGCAATTAAAAAAATCATATTAAAATGAATAAGATACGTTTATTTCTTTTTAGCCTCATGCTTACCCTTATGTTAATAGCCTCAACTTCGGTATTTGCCCAGTTTGAAGGACAAATTACCATGAAAGTATACAGCGAAGATGATGGTCAGCCAGAGATTAATGAGCTGAACCTATTTGCAACGGCCAACCGAATTATGATAAAAGGCGACGAGAATTTCGACCTTATGGATAATATGAGTACAGATGGCTTGTTGATTCGTAACGACCTGAAAGATTTTGTAGTAATGACTGGTAACAATCAGGCTTTGCAGGTTACCAAGATTGAAATTGAAGGGCTTGTAGAAATGATGACAAGTTGGAGCGGAGATTCTGTTGATACGGATCCCAATACATCTAAAACGAAATATGAATTTTCTGATCGAACCCAGACCATACAAGGATTTGATACCGCTGAGTTAATTGTTAAGGATACAGAAAATCCGAATAAACACCTGTCGATTTGGTTAACTCCCGATATCGATATTAACTGGGGAATGCTGGCTGAACGATGGAAAAACATGCCCAAAAGCATGGATGCTGAAATTAACGGAATGTCTCAGGAATTAATTTTTAAAGGCAAAAACTTTCCAATTTTGATTGAAGCCGTAAACGGTGAGGAGAGAAAGAAATTAATGGAAGTGAGTAATGTGAACCGCTCAAGCGTAGCTAAGGCTATGGTGGAAGTTCCGTCAGGCACAACTCTGATGAGTTTTAAAGACTACGTTTTTAAAAAGATGATGGAGCAGTAAAATTGCTTTTATAGACATTGAAAGGCATTATTCAGAAATGGGTAATGCTTTTTTTGTTTAGATGTTAATTTGAATAAGAAAAGGGAGCTGCAGTAATACAGCTCCCTTTATCGAGATTATACTAAACAATTAACTTTGATCTATTTAATCAAAACCAGTTGTTTGGTCTGGGTTTTGCCCTCTGCCTGTAATCGATATATATATACACCGGATGACAACGAGGAAGCATCAAAGCTGATGGTATGTTCACCGGCTGAAAATTGCTGATCTGCAATTACCGCAACCTTTTTGCCAAGTATGTTATAGATAGTTATGGTTGCTTTTCCTGTTTGGGAAAGGGTAAAGGGAATATTGGTTTTTGGATTAAATGGATTCGGATAATTTTGTTGCAATCCGAATTTGTATGGTTTATTGACGTTTTCATCATCAGTTGAGGTAATCATCCCTTTGGTTAATACCACTGTTCTTGTTTCACTGAAGCTTTCGTTGCTGCCGTCCGTAGTCATAACCGCATGATATAAGGTTGTACTTGCATCAACGGAAAGGCCTAAGTCGGTAAGCAGGGAATCTAAAGCACCATAGGTTATTTCTGCACTTGTTTCACTTCCAACATTTGCTAAAAACAGTATTTCATCAAAGTTTTCATCTGTTGAAAGCGCCCAAATATTCCGCAATCTGTTGCCGTCATCATCTGAGATTGTATCCCAGGTAGCTGTAAATACCGTCGAAGGGTCACCTGAAATGGTAATTTCTGCCTCATCTTCAGGACTAAGCAGTTCTGGCATATCCGCAAAAGCATTATTTCCAAATAACAACTGTCCGCGGATTTCGCCTCCGGGATGAGCTGAGGAATGGACATTTACGTAGGCTGCCTCATCATAAATGGCATTTAATTGATCTTCAGTAAGTGAAAAAGTATTAGTCTCAACTTCGAATTCACCACTCGTTTCATTATCGATCATTGGATTCAACCCAAAAGCAACACCGCCATTGCCATCAACGTGTCCCGTATGTACATGAGATGCTGAATAGGCTTCAAGAAGGTCGGAAAATCCACCGGAAACGATGGCTCGTGAACCACTGATCTCTACATCCACGGAACCAAATCCCTCGGATTCAAAAACAGGATTATTTTCATGAATTCCGTTTAGTTTGGTCCTGAAATAAGAAGTTGCCTCACCAAGTACCTGACCTCTTAATTCACCACCGCCATTTTCCAAACTATGAACGTTTATATACATATTCCGGGCAAACAGGTTGTTGATTTGGTCAGATGTGAATTCAAAACTATTGTTTGCATAGCTATAAATTCCGGACGTGTTATCCTCAGTCTCAACCATCAGGCCCTGACTTACACCGCCGTTGGTACCGCTGTGGCCGGTGTGGATGTGAGATGCAGTGAAATCGGATTCCAACCCTGAAAAGGAACCAGAGGCAAATAAGGAATCGCCTGATAATTCTATAGTAAGGGCTCCGGAGCCGCCTACATCCAACGATGGATTTTCAGCACCGCCGGACAAAGAAGCATAAAATGCGGCTGTAACCGGAGCAGTAACCTGTCCGCGTAATTCACCGCCGGGATTAGCAGAGGTATGTACGTTTACATATAGCTCGCGATTCCAAAGAGCGGTTTGCTGCTCTGTAGTGAGTTCAAATTTATTCTCATCAGCCAGATAAACACCGGACATGTTATCAGCTCCCATAGAAGGTGTAAGTCCAAAGGCGACGCCCCCGTTTGTGCCGGTGATGGCCGTATGAATATGTGATGCGGAGTATTCGGCACTCAGTCCGCTGAAAGAACCGGAAACATAGAGAGAATCTTCCCGCATTTCTAAGACCACTGCTCCCGATCCATGGGTTTTTACTGCAGGCACTTCAAAGGCACCGGAAAGATTTGTCCGGAATTGAGCATCTGATTGCGGTACAAGCTGTCCGCGTATTTCGCCTCCGGGATAGGTAGCCGAATGGACATTAATATAAAGTCCCCGGTTCTGCAAAGCCGTGATTTGTTCGCTGGTAAGAGTGTAGGAGGTATCAGAGTCTATAAAGATACCGCTTCTCATGTCATCGTTAATAGCAGGCTCAAGAGGAATGGTAACACCTCCGGTTTCTCCTGCCATTCCGGTATGAATATGCGCTCCTGTGAATTCTTCACTTAAACCTTCAAATGAACCATCTACGGTGAGTGTACTTCCATCAAATGTTGCCGTTATTTTTCCCTGGGCTGTTGATGTGACCGTCGGTATTTCATTATTTCCGCTTAAAATCGCTTCGAATACAGCATCGCCAAATACCGGCCGCTGAATTGTTACAGACCGGGAAGGTCCATAGGCATCATCGCTTCCATCAGTTACTACAGCCCTGTGATAAAGAGTGGCAGATGCACCGGCTTCAACTCCGAGATTAGCCAGGAGGTTGTTAAGATCGCCGTGGGTAGTCTGGAATGAAGTGGAAGATCCAACATTTGAATTTACTACGATACCATCGAAATCAGCATCGGTTGAAAGCTGCCAGATATTTGCCAGTTCATTGTTTTCTGCATCTGCGGAGTTCTCCCATGTTGCCTCAAATGTAGCTTCAGTATCAGTTGAAAGCATGATCTCGGCTCCGGCATCCGGTGTAAGCAAAGCAGATTCATCAGGAAATGTATTTGTTTCAAAGAGAACCTGTCCCCGCAGTTCACCGCCGGGATTGTTAGATGTGTGTACATTAGCATACAAACCTTCATCAAACAATGTGGTCAGTTGAGTTTCTGACAGTGGATAGGTGTTTTGGCTAATGTTATAAATCCCGGTAATATCGTTAGTGATGGTTGGGCTCAGCCCAATCTCCACACCTCCGTTGTTGCCTACCGGGCCGGCATGTAAATGCGAAGCTGAGTATGCACTGGAAAGATTATCAAATCCGCCCGATACGATGATGTTATCACCATACACTTCAAGGCTAATAGCTCCCGTACCACCTGTAATTACGGGCTGTACTTCATGAATACCTGCAAGATTGGTTCTGAAATAGGCTTTTGCATCTCCGAGAACCTGCCCGCGCAGCTCGCCACCGGGATTGTCTTCCGCATGCACATTTACATACATTCCTCTGGCAAGTAAATCCTCTTTTTGATCAGCGGTGAGCTCAAAACCGTTGTCTGAGTAAGCATAGGTGCCGTCAATATTGTTATCCGTATCAGCGGTTAACCCGAAGGTAACTCCACCATTTGCACCTGCATGGCCCGTATGGATATGAGAGGCCGTAAAATTAGAGCCCAGTGCATTGAAAGAACCACTGGCAAAAAGGGAATCTCCCACCAACTCTATAACCAATCCACCCCCTCCGCCTTCATTCACAGATGGATTTTCTGCGCTGCCAGAAAGACTGGCAAAGAAGGAAGCGGTAACGGGCGGGGTTATCTGTCCCCGTAATTCTCCACCGGGATACTCAGAAGAGTGAACATTGACATATAACTCTCTGTTCCACAATGCGGATTGTTGTGCAGCAGTTAATTCAAATCTGTTATCTGAAGCAAAATAGTACCCGGAGATATCATCATCGTTGATGGAAGGATTTAATCCTATTTCCACACCACCTGATGAACCGGCCGGGGCCAAATGAATATGAGACGCCGAATAAGCATCACTTAGCCCGCTAAACGAACCAGATATAAATAATGAGTCTCCAACAAGTTCAAATACTAAGCCTCCGCTTCCTGTGCTTTGTACAGCGGGCACTTCAAATGCTCCAAAAAGGTTGGTTCTGAAATAATTATCGGCCTCGGGAACAAGCTGTCCGCGTATTTCCCCCCCGGGATAGGTAGAGGAATGAACATTTACATACATTCCCCGGGCGTTGAGGGTATCAATCTGCCCTGAAGTAAGATCAAACGAATTATTTGTTTCGGTATAGCTTCCCCCACGATTGTCACCATCAACATCGGCAGAAAGAGGGAAAATGACTCCGCCGGCTTCCCCGGCCATTCCTAAATGGATATGGGAGGCGGAATAGTCTCCGGTCAGCCCTTCAAAAGAACCTTCAACAACAAGTTCTGATCCGGTTAAAGTAGCAGTAATGTTTCCTGTTGCCGGAGAGGTATGGGCTGGTACTTCATTACTTCCACTCAATTGAGCTTCATAAATTATTTGTGCTAATCCATTAGATGGTAATCCCATAACTAACAGACATAAAATAGAAATAAAAATTTGTAACCTGTTCTCTGTATTCATGTTCCTAAGTGGTTAGATTAAAGATTGCTGTTTACATATTGGCGAAATGAAGCAATTCATTATTGCAGAACATCAAAAATTCTTGCATGGCTTATTTAACCATACAGGGCAAAAGGCTATAGGGTTGCTTTGGTTCCTGTTTTAATAAACAGAGGATTTAAACACCCTGGAATTGAGGAGGGATGCAAATTGAAATAGAAAAAGAGCTTAAAAAGATTATAAGCTACTCAAAGCCACTTTTATTTCATCTAACCCGCTAAGGGGTTGTTTGCAGGTAAAATGCTTACAGACATACAGGGCAGGTTTACCGTCTATTTTCTTCTGGGCGGAAGTATATTCGGCAATTTCATTCAATAAATTTTTTGAGTCACTAGTTATATGAAGTACGCAAAAGGGTAAAAGTTTTGATCGAAACGGCTCAAGAATCACATTTGCATCTTTCAAATCAGCAGCAAGGGTAATTTCTTTGGAATCCGCATTCAGGTACTGAATTGATTGCATACCCTGACAAATACTGGCTCCGGACCGGATTAAATCAGCTGAAAAAGCCTTACCGATTTTATCGGCATAATCTTCCAATTCTGTTTTACCAGTGAGCCGGCTCAGGCGGATTAAATTCAGCATAGCCACTGAATTGGAGGAGGGAATGGCGCCGTCAAAAATCTGTTTCTGTCGGCCGTAAACCTGGTCCTCGTCTGTAATACTAAACCAGAAACCTCCTTTATCATCATCCCAAAACTGTTCCATGAATTGATTATTCCATTGAAGAGCTTTTTTAAGATATTCGGGATTGAAGGTAGCCTCATACAGTTCAATAAGAGCCCAAACCAGGAAAGCATAATCATCAGCCATGGCTTCGATGGCAGCTTCTCCATCATTATAGCGATGAAACAGTTTGGTGTTTTCCATTAATTTTTTCTCCAAAAAATGGAAAGCCTCTTCAGCGAGTTTGAGAAACTGTTTCTCAGAAAATGCAAAACCGGCTTTGGCTAAAGCGGCAATCATCAGGGCATTCCAGTCGGTAAGGATTTTATCATCCAATAAAGGGCGAATTCTTTTAACTCGATGCTCAAAAAGTGACTGTCTTATTTCTTCAAACCATGATTGATCATCATGTGACAAGGTAGAGGAGAGATGCGGTATATTTTTCCCCGTTCGCTTTTTGGTAGCTTCATCTTCAAAATTACCTTCCTTGGTGATGTTAAAAATTTCGGCGAATTTTGAAGCGTTATTTTTGGTAAGAACCGATTCAAGTTCATCCAATTCCCATACATAAAATTTTCCTTCTTCGCCTTCGCTGTCGGCATCTTCGGCTGAATAAAAGCCGCCATCGGGATGAAGGAGGTCCCGTTCAACATACTCAGCTATTTCATATACCGTTTGTTTGAAAAGCGGATTTTGAGTGGCCTGCCAGGTTTCAGAATAAGCCATCATCAGCAGAGCCTGATCGTAGAGCATTTTCTCGAAGTGGGGAAGCAGCCATTCCCGGTCGGTTGAATACCGGTGAAAACCAAAACCGATATGATCCCAAATTCCGCCTAAACGCATGGATACCAATGTTTCCGATACCATTTCCAGGAACCGGTCTTCTCCGGTGAGTTTCCATTGCCTTAGTAGAAACATCAAATTATGCGGACTGGGAAATTTCGGGGCATTTCCAAATCCTCCATGTTCGGCATCAAAGCGTTCGGAAAGCTGCCCGGCGGCAAAATCTACAGCTTCCATTCCGGGAAAATTACCGCTTTCAAAATCCTGTGATTTGATAAACCCTTCCCTGATTTTAGCCGTGGCTTTTTCAACCCGATTCGGTTCATTTTTCCACATTCCTTTTACTCCCGGGATGAGTTGCCGCAGCCCAATGCGGTTGAACCGGGCTTCTTTTGGGATATAGGTTCCGGCAAAAAAAGGCTCTTTGTCCGGCGTCATGATGATGGTGAGCGGCCAGCCGCCGTGCCCGGTAAGCATTTGGCATACAGTCATATACGTGCTGTCAATATCCGGGCGTTCTTCGCGATCAAC
>JBBDLQ010000085.1:12244-30772 GCA_040878765.1 Balneolaceae bacterium
CAGGCCATCGGAATATTATACACGATGCTGATGCGCTGCAAGGCTTTTACATCTACATCATGGGGTTGAGCTTGCAACGGATCCCAAAAGAAGATCATTACATCAATTTCATTTTGAACGATAGCAGTACCAATTTGTAAGTCGCCCCCTAAGGGCCCGCTTTTAAACCGGAAAACCGGTAAACCAACTTTTTCTGATACAAGTTTGCCCGTAGTTCCGGTACCAAAAAGGTTATGATCCGATAAAAGTTCACTGTTGTATTCGGCCCAGTCCAGTAAATCCATTTTACGGTGATCGTGGGCAATCAGTGCAATATTTTTTTTGGGTTTCATGGGCTGAACCGAATCAGCGATGGAGGGATGCATTTTTTTAGCAGACATAAAACTTGATCTTTGTTATGAGTGAGAACTAACCAAAGATGCGAAGTGAAAAGCAATTATAAAAACATAAAAAGCAAGAATTTGGCTTGGTACCGCTTTTAATTTAAAATGTGCTAATATTTATAACTGTAATACACAATTACAAGGGATATTTACTCTTATTTGTTCGCACCAGCCTTCAGTGAGTACTTAAATAACCAATCGCATTGGCGGGCGTTCCAAGCGGATTTGCTTCACCTTGAATTCCTCATCATCAAAGCCTTTTAGTTCTTTGAGGCTTTCTTTTACGAAGAAGGTTTCGGAGTTTTTTTCAAGATAAAGCTGAACGTCGGGATGATTGAAGACGGCTTCCGAAACCATGATTTCTTTTTCGGAAGCAATATCCACTAAACGCGAGGCAATATTGACGGTAGTGCCAAAATAGTCGATTCTGCCATTCAGGTTCACGGCAGTACAATCCCCAAAATGCACACCTGCTTTAATTTTGAAATCATCACCTACGGAGGAAGTAGTGGTAAAGATCTGCTGAATACGATGTATGGCTTTTAACGCTGAAACCGGTTCCCAAAATACAGCCATTACCGAATCGCCGATGGTTTTAACAATTCCGCCGCGTTCTTCAGCTACAATTTGCTGGATGATCTTGAAATGTCCCATAACCCGTCCAATGGCCGACTCATCACCTTCCTGCACATATAACTCGGTGGAGTTCATCAGGTCGGTGAACAACATGGTGACTTCAGAAGCTTTTACCTTGCTGGTTTCTTTTAGCGTTTCTTTAGAAAAAAGCGTGGTGAAATCTACCGAGGAACTGACTTCACTGGCATAAATTGCTTCTTCTTTCCAGTTTAACTTGTCGATAAAACAAACAGTTTTATTCGTAGAAATATTAGAAATAGTGAGATTTGGATTTTGGGAAATAGTCATTTCCTGTCCGTCCAGTTCATCATCCGTTATATAAATATTCACATTATCAGCCCCGTCTTCTCGCACATGGAATTTTAAAAAACCATCGTGATTATGGGTTCTGAATAAGTAGGTTCCCACGTCTAACTCAAGTTGTGGATACTTTTGATCACCGATTTCAAGAAATTGTTGGGTGACACGGTGAGGTTTAGTTCCGGGCCCGCTCAGGCAATATTTTTTATCACTGATTTTTCGTATGAGTGGATGAGGGGTAAAAACGAGATGCGTATTTCGATTAAAATCCATGGTGTAATCGGTATCGCAATCCTCACAGAATAGATGACCGCGGGTATCCTTCATTTTACGAAAAGTATGCTTGGGTGATTTACATTGCGGGCAACAAACATCCCAGCTAAAATCGAGTAAATCAAGTTTGGCAGCATGAAGGAATACGTTCAATATAGAATACTTTTTTTCACCCCAGTACTCGGCCAAAGCATAGGGATGAATTCGTATCAGGTCGTCGTCTTCAGCTTGCCTGATAAATTCAATAAGCCGGTTTACAATACGTTTTCGTTTGCTAACATCAATAAGTTCTTTTTTCAGCTTTTGGAGTTTTCGTTCTGCTCCCCGCACTAGGTTTTTCGGCTTCGATTGTTCATAAGGTTTAATTCCCTTTTTTATACTTTCATCAACCTGATATAAATACTTGGTTAGCCTGTGTTTGATTAAATATTCCGTGTAAAATTTTACCAAATATGAAAATGCAAAGCTCGATGGCTGTACCAAAATTTTCAATTTCAGATTGGTACCGTAATCAGTAGGAATACATTCAGTAAAGATCTTGAGTTCTTTTAAGATCCCCAATTTATAGATCCTTGATACCTTAAAGCGGAAGGGTGTTTCCCACACATAGGGTTCTTCCTGCCAGGTAGTGTAGGATTTTAATTGATTATGGCTGAGTTCCAGGTATCCTTTTGGGATATTTCGGGAAAGTGATGTTTGTTGAACCGGTGTAGCCCCAAGTATGCGAAAAACTCTGTTTGTATCAGAGATATAAGGCCACAATTCCGCAGGTGATGCCCCAAGGTTGAATATCCAATGATGTAACTGCTGTTGTCCTTCCTTCATATTTTAACTAACCGAGTAACTCTGTTTCACTAAAAGGTTCGAAACTTGATAGATGAACCCGTATCTTATTTGGTAACATAATAGAGTTATAAAAACATTAAATGTTACAAATTTTTAATAAACAATTATAATGGCTAACGAAAGAACATTGACTATTCTTAAACCCGATTGTGTTCGAAAAGGACTGATCGGTGAAGTGACTAAACGCATTCAGGAAGCTGGTTTTAACATCCTTGCAATGAAGATGACCCGTCTCACCAAAGACACTGCCGGCGGCTTTTATGCCGTACATAAAGAGCGACCTTTTTATGATGAACTTTGTGAGTTTATGAGCAGCGGAGCATGTGTACCTATGATTCTTGAAAAAGAAAATGCAATTGCAGATTTCAGAACTTTGATTGGAGCTACAAATCCCGCTGAAGCTGAAGATGGCACCATTCGTGCAGAATTTGCAGACAGCCTTGGTGAAAATATAGTTCACGGTTCCGATTCTGTTGAAAACGGTAAAATTGAAGCTGCTTACTTTTTTGCGGAATCAGAGGTAGTTGCAAATAAGGCTTAATTTATTCCTGCAATCACTTTACATTCAGGCCTCGTTCAAAATTGAACGAGGCTTTTTTATGCCTGAAATATTTAAAGTTATGAAGATGAAATTCCTTCCGATATTGACTTTAGCTGTCTTAAGTTTAATGAGTTGTCATGCTCAAAACCCAACGAAGGGAATTGTTAAAACCGGATCTGAGGTATTGCTCGATAATCATATTGCTGAACTTCAGGGGAAAAGAATTGGACTATTGATGAACCCGGCTTCAAGAGTTGATGGTGTTCATATGCTGGATACTTTATTAAATCTCGGGGTGAATGTAACGGCACTTTTTGCGGCCGAACACGGTTTTCGGGGTCAGGCCGGAGCCGGCGAAAAAATTGAAGGAGGAATAGATCAGGAAACAGGATTACCAGTATTTTCACTTTATGGGGTAAACAGGAAACCCACCAAAGAGATGCTGGATAATGTAGACCTTATTCTGTTTGATTTGCCGGATATGGGCGTTCGCTTTTATACCTATAATGCTACAATGGGATTGGTGATGGAGGCCGTTGCTGAAAATGAAAAGGAAATCTGGATATTAGACAGGCCCAATCCGCTGGGAGGAGAGTATGTAGCCGGGTGGATTTTAAGAGAAGAGTTTAAATCATTTGTCGGATTGTATCCATTACCCATAGCCTATGGCTTAACGATTGGTGAAATTGCAAACATGGCTGTTGGCGAAGGCGAACTAAATATTGACACAAAGCTAAATTACAAAGTCATTAAAAGTGAAGGGTGGCAAAGAGAAATGCTTTGGGCGGATACAGGTCTGGAATGGATACCTCCGTCACCCAATCTTCCCACTTTTGAACATGCATTTGCTTATCCCGGTACCGTGATATTTGAGGGGACTAACCTTTCGGAAGGAAGAGGAACTCCCGATCCCTTTTTATTGATCGGATCTCCGAATTTGAAGTTCAGGGATTCGGAGTTAACCTATCTTGAGGAAAAGCATAATGTTCAGCTCGATTCAGTTACATTCACACCAAAATCCATTCCAGGAAAAGCAATCTCACCAAAATTAGAAGGAGAGTTATGCAGGGGCATTAAAATTTCCTTTAATGGAGGTTACACTCAAACCAACCCAATAGAACTTGGTCTCGATCTGTTGAAATTTACTCAATCTCACACCA
This sequence comes from Balneolaceae bacterium, assembly GCA_040878765.1. Taxonomy (GTDB): domain Bacteria; phylum Bacteroidota; class Rhodothermia; order Balneolales; family Balneolaceae; genus Gracilimonas. Next base: position 16,384 of record JBBDLQ010000085.1, read on the forward strand.
GTGATTTTGAGATCAAAGCCTTTGCAAATAACCTATACGGTATTGATCTGAAATCCATCATCGAAAATGATGAACCCATTCCTGGATGGGAAGAGGAAGTGGATATATTTAAGGAAAAACGAAAAAAATATTTACTGTACTTTTAGTTTATTTCAACTTTCTGCGCATCCATTCATAACTGACCAATGCTGCGCTTACCGAAGCATTGAGCGATTCCACTTCATTCTCCATAGGAATAGTTACCAGGCTATCACATCTTTTTAAGTTAGCGGGGTGAATTCCTTCACCTTCACTGCCAATTAAAAATACAACAGGTTTATCTAGCTCAGCCTCCCAAAGCGTTTGTTTAGCTGTTCCATCTAAACCAATGATCGAAAATCCGGCTGCTTTTAGATCTTTAAATGCCTGGTTCAGGTTATGGACTCTTATAATTGGAATTCTGCCGGCAGTTCCTGCTGAAGTTTTAAATACAGTAGCATTAACCGGGGCCTGCTTTTGCATAGGAATGATAACGGCTTCAATGCCTGCAGCCGCGGCCGAGCGTAAAATGGCACCAAAATTATGAGGGTCTTCAATTCCATGAAGCAACAAGACAGCCGGATTATTGGAGAGAACAAGTGTTTCCACCCAATCAAAGAATTTTGTATATCGGGCTGTGCTTAATTGAGCTACAAATCCCTGATCGTTTACCTTACCAACCAGGCCATAAATTTTAGGTCCCGGAACCTTTACAAGCGGAACTTCATTCTCAGCTGCGAGGTCATGGATATTTTGATAGGTATTTAATTTGATATTGTTTCGGACAAAAATTTTATCCACTTCATCCGGCCGGCTTTGTAATGCTTCTTCGACAGGATTCTTGCCATATATAAAAAAGTTTTCAGTTTTTGACATAAATAATTTTAAAGTCGTTTTACTTTCATTATAATAAATGTAGTGCAGTTTATAGGTTAGCTAAAAAATAAAGGACATGTTTGAAGAAGAGAAAAATTATAATTCATTACTAAGTAGTGGGTCGAAGCAAGCTAATATAAGCAATAGAAAAACTACTGGTGTATCTGAATTGATGGATCGTATGCATTCCATTAATGGGTTGCATTTTTTTGCAGCTCTAAGTCAGATTTTTTTAGGAACATCAGTGGTAGCGCTTTCATTAATTAATAGTATCCAGCCATTGTGGTTGGCAACTGTTATGACGGTATTTGGAAGCATTGTTACGATGATTGGTTTATACTTTATGTATAGTATTATAACCCAAACCGGAGCCTTCGATTCATTATTACACAAAGCGATTAAGCGTGTGATAAGTTCACAAAATTAATTGATTGTTAATGAAATTTGATGCATATCTTATGCTCTGAAAATTCCTATGAAATTTAATCAGAGTCATTACTTTTATTAACACACGGATAATTTGAGAGTTTACTTTATACTTTTAATGTTATTATTAGTGAGCAGTTCCCCCCTTAAAGCTCAGCTAACAATGACTAATTTACCTATTCAGCTATACACAGATAATAATGATGGCTTTGTTGTGATTGCCCATCGCGGAGCCAGTGCCTATCATCCCGAAAATACCATGGCTGCATTCAGAGCTTCTGTTGATATGGAAGCTGAAATGATTGAACTGGATATCACACTCAGTAAAGATGGCATCCCGGTAGTTATTCATGATGAAACACTGGATAGAACTACAAACGGAAAAGGCAAGGTATCGGATTATACCTTAGAAGAACTAAAGCAATTAGATGCCGGCTCTTGGTTTAGTTATGAGCATCAGGGAGAGCCCATCCCAACCCTTGAAGAAGTATTGGAATTTGCCAAAAACCGTATAGCATTGAATATCGAAATTAAAGCAGAAATAATAACGGATGAAGTGAGGGGCGGGATAGAAGAAAAAGCCTTAGAACTTGTTAAAGAGTATGGAATGGAAGAGTATGTTCTATTCTCCAGTTTTTCATATAAAGCCATTTCACACCTTAGAGAATTAGATGTGGACATCTCAACCGCTTTGTTATATGAAAAAAATCAATCGAATAACCGCTCTCCCTCAACACTTGTCGATGATTATGATGCTAACGCATTTAATTGCAGCTACCGCCAATTTTCTAAAGCATGGTCAAAAGAGCTCCAGGAGCATGAAATTCCCGTTTTTGTATATACAGTAAACAAGAAACGACAGATGAAAAAAATGATAAAGAGGGGTGCAAGCGGAATTTTTTCTGATAAACCGGACTTGTTAAAGGAAGTTGTGGATAATATGTGGAAAAGAAAGGCAAGATAATCTGCCTTTTGCATTGAACGGGGGTGGGGAACCTCCTATATTTTACATCCATCAACTACACCCAAATTCCGCATGTCCACCAAATATATTTTTGTAACAGGAGGGGTTACATCATCACTCGGTAAAGGTATCATCTGTGCCTCTCTTGGCCGACTGCTGGTAGCGCAAGGCCTTAAAGTCACCATCCAAAAACTGGATCCGTATATCAACGTTGATCCGGGTACCATGAATCCCTATGAACATGGCGAGGTTTATGTGACTGATGACGGGGCTGAAACCGATCTCGATCTTGGCCATTACGAACGTTTTCTGGATATCAAGACTTCCCAAAGTAATAATGTAACTACCGGCCGCATTTACTATGATGTGATCACTAAAGAACGACAAGGTGCATACCTTGGTAAAACCGTTCAGGTAATTCCGCATATTACGGATGAAATTCAATCCCATGTGCTAAAACTGGGTCAGTCTGGCGATTATGATATCGTAATTATAGAAATAGGCGGAACAGTAGGTGATATTGAAAGCTTGCCGTACATCGAAGCTGTGAGGCAATTGCGCTATAATGTTGGCCGGCAAAATACACTTTCTATCCATTTAACATTGGTGCCGTATTTAGCGGCTGCAGGTGAGTTGAAAACCAAACCAACCCAGCACTCCGTAAAAACACTTTCTGAAAGCGGGCTTCAACCCGATATCCTGGTTTGCCGATCTGAGCATAAGCTGGACGAGACCATTCGCCGTAAAGTTGCTCAGTTCTGTAATGTGGATATAGAGGATGTTATTGAATCTATTGACGCGGAAAGTATTTATGAAGTCCCCCTGCTTATGCAAGAAGAGGGCCTGGACAAACGCGTTATCGAGAAACTGAAATTAAAAACCACCAAGCCGAATCTGGATAACTGGATCGGGTTTGTGGAGGCTGTTTGTAATCCATCCGGAGAAATCAACATTGCCCTGGTTGGTAAATATGTTGAGCATCATGATTCTTACAAATCAATTGTAGAGGCATTTATTCATGCCGGGGCAGTTAATGATTGTAGAGTTAATGTGAAATGGATTCAATCTGATCACCTGACTCGTGAAAATGTTAAAACCGAGTTTAAAGATATTTCAGGGGTGTTGGTTGCACCCGGATTTGGCGGCCGTGGAATAAATGGAAAGTTAGCAGCCGTTGAACATGCCCGTTTAAATAAGATCCCATATTTTGGCATTTGTTTGGGTATGCAATGTGCAGTAATTGAATATGCCCGTGATGTTTGTGGCTGGAATGATGCTAACAGCACCGAATTTGATGAGAATTCAGAATATCCCATTATTGATATTATGCACGATCAAAAGAATATCGAAAACATGGGGGGAACCATGCGGCTTGGCAAATACACCTGCAAGCTTCAAAAAGGTTCCAAATCTAAAGAAGCTTATGGACAGGAAGTTATTGAAGAACGCCATCGTCATCGCTTCGAGGTAAATAATAATCTGCGATATAAACTTACCGAAAACGGAATGACTTTGGCCGGGATGAATCCTGAAAGAGATCTTGTGGAAATTATTGAAATCCCTGAGCATCCATGGTTTGTAGGAGTTCAATTTCACCCCGAACTAAAAAGTACGGTGAATAATCCACACCCGCTTTTTGTTGATTTTGTGAAAGCCAGTCTCAAACATGCAAAATCAAACAATCTCTATGAAGCTTTGAAATCAAAGAATTTAGCAGCTGATAAATCATGATTTCAGATTTCCATACGAACAAACTCAGGGTGCGTTCGTGTGGATTGTTGGTTGAGGATGAAAAACTACTTTTAATCGAACTATTTTCTCCGGTCACAAATCAATGGACCTGGCTGCCGCCCGGGGGTGGGGTTGAATTTGGAGAAACTCTTGAAGAAGCATTGAAGCGTGAGTTCAAAGAAGAAACCGGATTACAAATTTCGATTGAACAGCGAATTCATATCAATGAAATTATACAACCTCCCATCCACGCAATTGAATTTTATTTTATGGTAAAAAGGATTGATGGAGTGCTTTCTGTGGGTACAGACCCTGAACTGGAGGCGGAACAACAGATAATTCGCAATATTGGATTTTATACCAAATCTCAGATACAGGATTTGAATGTAGCCCCTTCATTCCTTGAAAATTCATTTTGGGAATCCATTAAAGGTTAAATAAGATCCTGACTCATTATTCCAATATCAAAATGAAGGTATTTCTTATATTCATATGCAAAAAAAATTTTAAATAAAGATAATTCATGAAAAAGCTACTTATTCTCCTTTCTATATCTGTCCTTTTCTTTGCATGTACAAATCAGAGTGAGGTCAAAACTTTTATAAATGTCAATGGTTATACCTTTCAGGGTGATTCTCTGATCAACTTTAATACCATGATCATTAAAGATGGCAAAGTTCAACAGGTTGGGGGAGAAGATCTGGGTAATAATGTGATAGGTGAGGTAATTGATTTGGATGGAAAAACCGTTCTGCCGGGATTAATAGATGCCCATGGGCATGTAATGGGATTGGGATTTCAGGAATTAAATGTGAATGTAGCCGGTATTGAATCTCTTGAAGCTACATTAGATACCATTAAAGCCTATGCAGATGCCAATCCGAAGTTAGAGTGGATTCAGGGGCGGGGGTGGAATCAAACACTTTGGCCCGAAAATGAATTTCCAACAGCCAGGGATATAGATAAAGTGATTTCTGACCGTCCGGTGTGGTTAACCCGTGTAGACGGTCACGCCGGTTGGGCAAATTCCAAAGCCATGGAAATGGCAAATATCAGCAGAGAAATACCTGATCCGCAGGGAGGTAAAATAATCCGAGACGGAAATGGCAATGCTACGGGAGTATTTATTGATGCAGCAGAAAATTATATCAATCAAATTATTCCTGAACCAACTGAAGAAGAACGAAAATTAGCACTTGAAAAAGCCCTGGAAAAAATTGTGAGTGAGGGGCTCACCTCTGTTCATGATGCAAGCATGGGAGTTGATACCTGGAATTTATACAAAGAATTTGCGGATTCAGGAAAAATGAAAGCCCGTATTTATGCCATGATCGGCAGTACCGGTACCGCTTTTGATGAACTTTCAAAATCAGGTCCGATTAAATCATATGCAAATGATCTTCTGGCTCTTCGCAGTGTTAAAATATCTGCTGATGGAGCCTTAGGCAGCAGGGGAGCGGCTATGAAAGAACCCTATACCGACGATCACGGAAACCACGGACTCCTTTTTTATGATCAGGATGAACTTAATGATATGGTCAGGAAATCAGTTTCAAATGGATATCAGACTAATATTCATGCTATTGGTGATCGTGCAAATGATGTTGTACTAAATGCTTTTGAAGCGGAAAAAGAAGAATTTGGCGAACAGGGGTTACGCCACAGAATTGAACATGCACAGATCGTTTCTCTTGAAGACATTCCCCGTTTTAAGGAATTAAATCTCATCGCTTCTATGCAGGCGACACATGCAACAAGTGATATGAATATGGCAGAAGACCGGGTGGGCCCGGAGCGAATCAAGGGTGGTTATGCCTGGCAAAAATTTCTTGATCAGGGAACCGTAGTTGCAAATGGTTCTGATTTTCCTGTAGAACATGTGAATCCATTTTTTGGATTGTATTCATCGGTAACCCGTCAGGATCATGAGGGAAATCCCCCCGAAGGATGGTATCCTGAAGAAGCTTTAAGTCGTGAAGAAGCTCTGAGATCATTTACCATCGATGCCGCTTATGCCGCTCATCAGGAAGATATACTCGGTAGTTTGGAACCCGGAAAATGGGCTGATTTTATTATCATAGACCGAGATTATTTTGAAATGCCTGCCAGTGATATCTGGAAAGTAAAGGTTCTGGAAACCTGGGTAGCCGGTAAGAAGGTGTTTAAAAAATAAAGCACCTAAACTTTTTATCATTTACTTAAAAAAACCGGGAATAGGTTTATTTATTCCCGGTTTAATTTTAAAAAGTTCAGGAAATTTACTAAGTCTTATATCGATAAATAGCAGCTAATCCGGCATTACCCGGCACTTCTTCTGGTTTTAATCCATATAAGGTACTGCCCGTTTTTATAGCTGAAATTGCAGTAAAATTAATTAAATCTACAGCTTCGCCATTCATTGATTCAGACTTATCTATTCGGTTTTCACTTTCATTAAAAATTCCGAATTGTCTAAAGCCCATTGGGACAAAAAGAGTATCTACTTTTCCGTAATAAGCTCCTTTTACTATTTCATTTAAATCGAATGAAATAAGGTCACTTCCCTTCAGATTGTTGAAGCGTTCAATATCACTCTGTATTTCTTCTTCAAAATATGATTTAACAATGTTCCAGGATTCGTCCTCCAGTTCGTGAATACTTTTTTGATCTGCATTACCTGATATATAGTCATTTAACAGGTTGAAATATTTATTCGCTTTCTTGTAGGAAGCAACCAACTTATCGGTGCCGGCAAGTACCAAGGGGCCGTTAATTTTCTTGAGGTATTTGGTGACTTTATTTTCAATGTGCTTCAAAAACAGTTCCAGCTCTTTGTCATCTTCATTCCGGTCGCCGCCTTGTCCGTGGTACATAGCATTACTTCCTGCGGTTCCGGTATGTTGTTGAATGGAACGTTCATGCACATGGTATTTTAAATGTTCTTTCATGCTTGTTGGTACACTTACAAAAGGTACTTCTGTAGTTTCATCAGGAGCTATTTTGAACATTTTTGTTTCATTTTGGCTTAAAACCAACACATGATAAATACTGTGATGATTTTGCAGTTCCAGCAGTGGTGTGATAAGAAAATTCTCAGCGATGTAATAATCTTCTTTGGGGCTTACAGGGATCTGGAAATAATCGAAATAATCTTTATTTACATACAATGCCAATCCCTTATTTTGGTGTAGCCAAAATTGATTTTCATCAGTTTTCGATTGAACTCTTTTAAAGAGTGATTCAATGTCTGGTTCTTTCCAGCCTCTCTCAAGCAGATCTTTTTTAACTTTTTGCAGAACTTTCTTTAATCGGATGGAGTCTTGTTTTCCCTCTTCTCCTGTTTTGTGAGTTGGTATGAAAATAGAAATGTTGGTTTCTCTTGTTTCATTTATCAGGTGCTCAATGGTTTCTCTGTTTACGACACTCATTTTATAACTCCTTCTTTTAATTACTGATGCATGCTGATTATATCATATACAACACATTTTGGATTGTGGTGTTCCATTAATGTGTACTTCAGTACCAGTAATAAATACTCTTTTGCAATTAAAGTAAAGTGGATCTGTAAGTAATTCTTCAGGAAGGGTAGTTGAAGGGGATTATAATGTAAAGAAAAATATTCCGGGCTCCTTAAGAGACCCGGAATATTAAACAGGTTATTATTTTAACAGTGTAAGTTTTCGTACTGAACTGTTGCCATTATGTGTTAAACGGTAAATGTAAACTCCACTGGGTAATTCAGATACATTTAGGGATATATTATATGAACCTGCCTGCATGGGTTTTGATATCAATGTTTTAACTTGCTGACCGAGCATATTGAAAACCACGAGTGTAGTATAACCAGCGCTGTTCAATTCAAATGGAATGACCGTAGCTGGATTAAAGGGATTCGGATAATTTTGACCCAGTTCCATTTTATTCGGCAAATTCAGAAATTCCTGTGTTGAAGTTTGAACTTCGAAACCTGATGTGGAACGGTATAAACCATATATAGAATTCAATAAATATATGTGGCCATCATACGGATTGAATTCTATATCCGGGAAAGTAGTGTTGGTTGTATTAAGGTCGTCATTCCAGTTCGACCAAGTCTTTGCCGAATCGACAGACACATATACCCCTCTTGCAAAAGGAACGTATAATGTGTCGTTCAGAGCCAGAATTTTTGCAGTACTGGTTCTAAGCATTCCTTCATTGCGTTGCTCAAAAGTAGCCCCATTGTCGGTAGTTTCGAATACACCAATGCCATTTGAGACAAAGAAATATTGGCTATCGCCTAATTTGGCAACCCCATCAAAAGATCTGAAATTTGATTCCTCTCCAGAGCTCCATACCTCAACGGTTTCCCCTTTATCAGGTGTATAAATAATAATGGCTTCATTCCCACTGTGATCAGGCACTCTGGAAACAAATATTTCTCCATTTACGATAGAAAAGCCATGGGTACTAATCTCTTCTTCAAATTCAAGAATTATTTCCCACGAAGTACCCTCATCTGCCGACATCAGAACATTATCGTAAGTTAAAAGATATACGTTTCCATCGTCACCTATTTGCACCTGAAGAGCAGTCGGATTACCGGGTAGCTCATCGGGAAGTTCAATCTCTTCCCAGTTTTCGTTGTCGCTGGTGGAAAAAAGTGCATGTTGGCGAGACTCTGCATTAATTATGAAGAGCTTACCCGAATTGGTAGCAGCTACAATATTCTCACCATGCTTAGGTACCACATCTTCATTGGAAATAATTGTCCAGGATTCACCCCATCCCGTGGTATATAGGATATCGGTATCTGTGGTTGTTACAATACCTCCATCCGAAAGAAGGGTTAAGTCTTTTAACCCTGAAACCCCGAACCATATTTTTACCCATTCTTCCGAGTCTTCATCATATTTAGAAAGTGCATCAGTAAGCGCATAAAGTGTGGAATTGTGATACTTTAATTTTTCCGCCCTGATATTTGATCCGATTCTGGTGGTATTAGCAAATCCATCATTGGTTTTTTCAAAACGTCGGGTATCACCTGTGTAAATTTCATCATTTATTACCGTTAGGAAAGTGGAATTACTGTTGAATTCAGTTAGTTCAAAAGTCTTGCCGTCTGTAGAAACAAAAATACCGACACTTGTTGCGGCATAGATGTCATCTCCATGTAGTACAAAACTAAGTACGCCCTGAAAATCAGGGATGTCGATATCACATTTTTCCCAGGTAGCTCCTCCATCTTCTGAGTAATAGCCACCATTTTGAGTTCCGGCTAACAACAAACCGTCACTGGTTACCAAAAGGTCTAATACATTTTGGCTTTCCATATTTGGTGTGAGGTCTTCCCATTCATCAGAACCGGATTCCTTTTTATGAATACCACTGTTATAAATAGAACTTGCATACAGAGTGCCATCGTTGTCTTCTATAATATCAGTAATGACCATGTAGCTTCTGAGTGGAATTTCTGTCCATGTGTCCCCGTTATCTTCTGATTTGAAGAGATGTTCTCCTGAGCCTCCGTTATTACCATTTGCACCTACCCAAATGGTGCCGCCTGAATCCCTGAAAAGAACGGTATAATGTTCTCTTGTAAGAGCATCTGATGTAACTTGTTCTATAACGCCTTCAAGTGTTCCGCGAAACAAGCCATTTCGGGTAGTTATCAGGAAGTCGTCGTCTTCAACTTCTAAAAAGTCGTAGATATTTGGACCCACCGGCCCTGCACTTCCTTCCCAAAAATCCTGGGCAAAAAGAGAAGTGCCCATTAACATATTTATAATTGTTATAAGTAGAATTCTATACATAGCTGAACGTTAAGTTTAGGTTTGTATAGAATTAAGGCAGTAATTCAATCATATCATATACCCTGATGGGGGTATATATATGAGGAGTACTAATAGAATATCAGTAATTAACTTTGCAGCTGTTCAAATATGACTTCAATTTTCTTATCAAGCGTAGCAGCTACCTGTGTATAATCATCTGGACTCATGAGGTTGGTATTTACACTGCAATAAAATTTAATTTTTGGTTCAGTTCCCGATGGGCGCACTGAGACAATAGCTCCATCTTCAGTTATAAACTGAAGTACATTCGATTTGGGTAATTCAATATCAGTAATTTCGCCGGTAACTATATTTTTCTCTTTTGAAGTCTTGTAATCTTTGACAGTTACTACTTTGGAACCTCCCAGTTTTTCAGGTGGATTGGCCCTGAAGTTCCTGATCATTTGCTGAATTTCCTCAGCGCCCGATTTTCCTTTATTAGTAACAGAGACCAAATTCTCGCGGAATAACCCATATTCAACATACATATCAAGCAAAGCTTCATAGAGGCTGGTCCCCTGATCTTTATAAAAGGCCGTCATCTCAGCAATTATGGCACAGGCTATTACCGCATCTTTATCCCGAACATGTTCACCAATCAAATATCCATAACTTTCCTCACCACCGGCAATAAAACGTTTTTTACCTTCCAGCTTAGTCATCAGTTCACCGATGTATTTGAATCCGGTAAGCGTATTAAAGCATTCCACGCCTTTAGCTTTTGCAATGCGGTCTATCAGGTAAGAAGTAACCACTGTTTTAACGATGTATTCATTACCGGATATTTTACCTGCTGCCTCCCAGGTAGTTAGCATATAATTGATTATGAGTGAGCCGGTTTGGTTTCCATTTAACAGAATAAATTCACCATCAAGATTTTTTACTGCAATGCCAACACGATCTCCATCGGGATCGGTAGCCATAACCAAATCTGCATCTACATCACGGGCTTTTTCAAGCGCCATGTTCAGGGCTTCCTTCTCCTCAGGATTGGGATAAACCACTGTTGGAAAATTTCCATCAGCCGTCATTTGCTCATCCACTAAGATCACATTTTCGAAGCCATACCGTTCCAGAACATCCGGAACAAGCTTACGGGTAGTACCGTGAATAGGTGAAAATACGATCTTTAAATCCTTCTGATTTTTTATGGCTTCATTGGATACCGATAATTTCACCAGTTCATCCAGGTATTTCTCGTCAATTTCCTGCCCAATCATTTCAACCAAATCTGCATTGCGGTCAAATTTCACCTCATCAACGGAGCTAATTATCTGCACTTCCTCCATCACCATTTGGTCGTGTGGGGCCACCAATTGCCCACCATCAGCACCGTAAGCTTTGTACCCATTGTATTCCTTGGGATTATGGGAAGCGGTCAACATCACACCGCTTTTACAGCCTAATTCTCGAATTGCATAAGATAATTCCGGAGTAGGGCGGAGGGCATCAAAAAAGTATACATGAATACCATTGGCCGAAAAAACATCAGCAACCACGTTGGCCAGTTCAACAGAATTATTACGGCAGTCGTGGGCAATTACAACTTTTATATCCTCACCGGGATATTGTTTTTTCAGGAAATTTGAAAGTCCCTGGGTGGCCATTCCAAAGGTATATTTATTAACGCGGTTTGAGCCGATTCCCATAATACCCCGCAGTCCGCCGGTTCCGAACTCCAAATCTTTATAAAATGCATCGGTGAGTTCATCGAATTCCTGTTCATCCAGTTTTTGACGAATGGCTTCTTTAGTTTTTTCATCATAACTCCCATTAAGCCATTGGTCAATTTTATTTTGTACAGCCGAATCTAAAGCGTTCATAATCTCTGCTTTTATAATTTATAGTTGATGAATGTTATTCAAAACATGGCTTTGAATATAATTAATAAACTTCGTTGATTCATGATTAGTTGCATCAATTCATCAGCCCGGTAAGCTTTCCGGTGTGCGTAAGTGTAAGCTCATGCATGGCACGGGTGCAGGCAATGTACAACATGCTTTGATCCACATCGGTAACATAATTCTCATTGTCCACGTGAGGAACGATCACCTTGTCAAATTCAAGACCTTTTGCGAGATGGGCGCTGGTGATGATGACCCCGGAACTTAAGGTGGAACTTCCCGGAGTCAGTAAATGCGTATCCTGATCTTTTTTATTCAAAAATTTATACAGGGCTTTAGCCTGTTTCTGAGTTTTACAAAGTATTCCCAAAGTATGAAAATCTGATTTCCTGAATGCTTCCACCTCTTTTAAGACGGCTTTATTTTCATCTGCTTTTTTAGTGAACGAAAGGATTTGTGGTTCTTCTCCGTAGCGTTCAACAGCTTCAACTTCGGCATTAGGTGAAATTCGCTGGGTAAATTTGGTGATCTCAAGCGTTGAACGGTAACTTTTGATGAGCTTTACAGATTCTACCTCGCTGAAAATACCTTCAATCTGCTTTGAAGTGGTGGAACTATATGGATTCACATTTTGGTTGGCATCCCCTAAAATAGTCTTGTTGCACGGAAAAAGCCTGGAAAGTACGGCATATTGAACCGCGGTATAATCCTGCATCTCATCCACAATCAAGTGCTTGACCTTGCCAAATGAATCAACGCCTTCAAGCTGCATTTTTAAGTACATCAGTGGAAATAGATCAGAATATTCAAAGGTAGAACCTTTGGCATATTTGAACATTTCAGGTTTATCCAGCCAGTCATAAAACTGTTCATAAAGCACCCGGAGATTACTGCTTCCCATCATTTTCTCGATCTTAGAGCGGATTTCTTTCTTTTCTTCTTTTTTGAGCTGATATTTAAAATCCCGCTTAATTTTATTGATGACATCCGTAGCAATGGCTCGGTGACGTTTCATCAACGGGATCTGAGAGTTGGCATTGAACCGCTGGCGTAAAAATCGTTCAGTAATAGTTTTAAAGCGAACCGGGATATCTTCCGCTGCAAATCTATTCCGCTTCATCTCGTTTGCATAAGAGTTCAGCTTTGCCAGAAAATCGGAAGTAGCTTTAAACTGAATGCGTTCAATAAAATCTTCTTCATGATCTTCGAGAAGGCGGTTCACCTGATCAAAAAATCCATTGAATTTGATCTTGGAGGGAAGCACTCGTTCTGCCAGCTCTTCCATCTCCATTTCGGGTATGGTATCCTCGCCCAGTTCCGGCAGTACGTTTGAGATATAATCCGAAAACACCTTGTTAGGGGATATTATCATGATGTCCTTTGAGCTGATGGTATCTTTAAAGCGATACAACAGAAAAGCAATTCGGTGTAAAGCGATCGAAGTTTTCCCGGAGCCGGCCACCCCCTGAATGATCAATACCGGGGAGGTCTCATTTCGGATGATGGCATTCTGATCGCGCTGAATGGTTGCTACGATATTCTTCATCTTGTCATCAGCCGATTGACTCAATTCCTTCTGAAGTACATCATCCCGAATGTAAAGGTCTGATTCCAGCATCATCTCCATTTCGCCGTCTTTGATACGAAACTGACGCTTTCGTTCGATCTCACCTTCTTTCGTGCCGGATGGAGACTCAAAGGAAGCCTGACCGGGCTCAAAATCATAGAACATACTTGAAACAGGCGCACGCCAGTCGTGGATAAGATTTTCATTATCCTCTTCATCAAAATAGGAGTGAATTCCGATGTAGATCGGTTCAGCACCTTCAGTATCAAATTCTTTGAAGTCGATACGTCCGAAATATGGAGATTGTATAAGTTTGCGAAGCCGTTCTTTGTAGGCCACGGCTGCTTCCCCTGAAATAGCCTGCATATTAACCGATTGCTTTACTGCAGCTTTTTCGGCAGCATCCATCCCGGTCTTATTTTCATAGAGATAGCTTTTTTGCTCTTTCAGGTTTTGGGCAGCCTTGTTTACATTTTCATCTACAGCCAAGTAGGCATCTTCAAGTTTGTCAATAATTTTTGAAAGATAAGCTTGCTCGTCGGCTTCGGTCTTGTTGAACATCGGTCATTTTTGGGCTGAAAAATTATAAGCTGCCAAGATAAGGAAAGGGCAGGGCAAGTTGTAGAACAATAAAAGTGAATAGAAACATGTACTCTAATTTAGTTAAAATCTTAAACGCGGATGACACATATAGTGCGGATGATCGCAGAGTAATGTTTCTTTTGAATGGCGATGAACCTGCCCAAGGCACTCCGTTGGAGGACTAGCTATTAGCGTTTTGTGAATAAGTCCCGCCCGGGACGACAACAATATAGCCCCGGACTTCAGTCCGGGGTACCAAATCCCCCACAGAAAAACCTCCGCCCAGATGGAGCCAGTGGGAAATGGGTGTTCCTCCAAAGGAGTGCCTTTGGCAGGAGGTTGGGCAGCCGTGCCTTTGCGTGTTTAGTGTGAGGCGGAGCCTCAATGGGGCATCACGGAGCGGACAGCCTGTGTGAAAACCTCATCAAAGAGATTTTATGCTAATTGGAGTTTTAAAATAAAAGGAAACGTATTTCCGTCTCCATATTTGGTAAAAATAGCTCAAAAATGTGGATGCAGATTTTTTCATGGCCATTGCTGCCGTCAATCGCCACCAGCTCCCCACCAAACAAGTTCATGCCCTTGCACA
>JBBDLQ010000086.1:0-4779 GCA_040878765.1 Balneolaceae bacterium
CATTTCAGGAAACATATCGCCTAATAATGGCATTCCTTTTTGTTCTTCCATTGTACTTAATTTTTGACTATTAGTTAATTAGATAACAATGTCTAAAACTATTTAATTCAATTTTACTCTTGTAACACACAATTATAAAAGGGATGAATGTGTATGGCACAACATGTATATACCGGAAGAAAGTTGAGCAAAGCATCAGGTCATTAATGAAATAGACCAACGGAAGAGTTTGATGTGTGGTATACCCTGGAGGGTTGATTAGATAAAATTCGTTTCGCAGTCTGGCCACTCGGTTTTTATGTAATAACCATTGCATCGTTTTTTTGAAAGCTTTATCAAGTGAGACGAAGCTTTTTAATTACTCCATTGAAAGTAAAAGTATACTTTCCCTGTCTTCTCATTTCATCCAGATAGGCGTCAAAATATTCGTACTGTGTATTACTCATATATTTTAGTTTTTAACTGCAAAGGGTAGGAATAAAAAACAAACAAATAATGAAACATTAACAGCTATACTTTTGATTGCTGAGTCTTGTAAAGGATAAACTAATTAATAGGAGGGGCGGCAAACAAAACTTTCATTTCCCTTCTGTTTACCCACCTAAAGAAAAACTAAAATCTACGGCCAATTATCAATAAAGTGTATTTAAACGCAACAGAGTGAACTATTTTCATCGCTCAGCTACAAGAAAAATACGGTCTTGAAACCATTCCGGTTTTTAAATGCAGACGAGGAATGGAGATGGCTGGAAGCTACCCTTATAAATTTAACCGAAGAACCGGCAGTAAAGGGCTATATATCTAACTCCAGGGATGTTACGAAGCGTCAGCTTCAACAGGAAAAGATTTTGGATTCTTTGAAAGAAAAAGAAACGTTGCTGGCCGAAGTTCATAACCGCGTAAAAAATAATCTTTCTGTTCTTACCGGGCTGCTTCAACTTCAGGCTGCATAAGAAAATAACGATGAGGTATTGGAACGGCTTTTACCTTTTTGTTTAAAGCTGACGGGAAATAAGGTAGTTTTTATCATTATTTGTCCACAAGAATTTTGTGAATAATTGGGATAGGCCGGACTACATTCTTGGGTTTACGACATTATTATAAATAGACCCAAAGCTGAATTCCAGGCCAAATCGTATATCATAAGAGTAGGAAGTGAATTGTTCCCGAAGATTTAATAATTGTTCCTCTTCGGTAATTCCTCCGGCGGGTATAGAAAGTTGATTATTGATCCACGAATATCGGCCGAATACATATACCGAAAATCCACGATATATCCGAAAATTAAGCCGCGTCCATGTGGAGAGTCGATTCTTTTTGAAATCGTGCAAGTAGGCAGAAGCGTTGATATTTGTTTCAAACTCTCCCCATGGCTGGGTAAACTCAATTTTGGTACTCAACTGTTGCTGCATCAAACGTTCAGACTCTTTTCCATAGATCGTTGTTTCGTTATAGTTGTAATAACCGCCAGTTATACGGTAACGAAATGTGATTTCTCGTTCTGAAAATTCTCTGTAGGGAAAAATACTGTATTCCACAGCCGGACTTGCCTCCAATAATAGAGAATAGTTATTTCGTGTAGAATGACTGGCTTCACCCGAGATGCCGGCAGCCCAATGTTCTCCCAAACTCTTTACCAGCAGGGCCTCTGCTCCACGACTTTCTCTCTCAAAGGTTTTGGTTCCATCGTCATCTTTGAACGTTTGTCGTTCAAAATATTGGTTTACATCAAACTCGAATTTCCATTCCGGTGTAATTCTTTCTGCACTAATGCGACCCCTGAGCGAAAACTCTTTCTCCGATTCTTCTCCTTCCAATTCGGTATCAGCACTGATGTCGAACACCCAGTAATCCCACTTATCTACATTCGAGTCGGTCTGAGAGGCATCTCCTTCCTCGTAATTAATAATCAATCTTTCAACTATCGGTAGATCGGAAATATAGGGGAATAATCCGCGTTTAATGTATCTATTAAGCCCATCCCTTTCTTCATCTTCGGTATTGGATTCAGCGGCAAAATAAGTTAGGGTTTTATTAACTTCCGAAAATAGGTTCCCGCCAATAAACTGCAGGGTGTACTCTTCTCCACCACTGCCGGTCCGCTGAGTAGTTATTAAAAGATGAACGTCTGCATCTTCTTGGTTCCGCACATAATTAACAAATCTAATTTCATCCCGCACATAACTTTCGTTGCACGCTCTTCGACAATCTAAATATACATTAATAGTGGAGGTGGAATCTTGTGCAAACATTGTACTGGGAGTAAAAACATATAGAATGGCTAAAAAAGAATATTGAAAAATATTTTTCATTAGTTGGTGGTGTAATTTTCGGTGTTTTTAGTTAGGCACTATAACTTCATGTTCTTGGACTCCAAAAAAACATTTAAATTTGTGGGAAAGTTGAAGTAAATATGTGATCCGGTCTTTTTTATCACCCTTTATAAACTTTTCAACAGTTTGTCGGGGATAATCTTACCACTAATAATATATCCTTTAACTTTGAAGAAAAGCTGAAGTAACCCCTGATATTGGCCTGCTTTTACGTTTTTTATAAAAGCTTAAATGAGTTTAGCCACCCATTTTTTTGTCAATCGAGTATTTTCCTGCCCCCGTGAATAAAATCACGACAAACATCACCAGAAAAAGAAGTGCCTTTTCTTTGCTGCCAAATGGATCGCCGGCATGAGCAAAGAAAAAAGTAACAGCCATATTTATGGAGAGTACGATAGCAGATAGCCGGGTTCCTAAACCCAATACAACAAATATCCCGCAAATACTTTCGGCAAAGGCGGCTAGTATTAGCGATAATTCAGGGCCTATTCCGATGGGATCTGCAAAGGAGAAATCACCTGAAAGTACTTTTAATAATTTGGGCAAACCATGGGTAAATATAAGTGCTCCGGCTCCAATCCGAAGTATTAGTATGGCATAGTGGGCGCTTAAAAATTTGTTGATATCAGTGGAAAGTAGTTTCTTGAACATAATTAATGGATAATAATTGGTTTAAATTTCCCTATTATTTAAGAAGCATTAGTTGGATATATATAATTCATTCTGAACTTCACATATTAAAGATTACTAACTGCTATAACTGGTTTGTGATAAACTGCTTATGGTTGTTAGTGTTCATGAAGATCTTTGGTTCCAAAATTTGTTCTAATTATGAGTAAATATTTCAGTATTACATCTTGCCTGATTCTCATTTTTTTCTCCATTAGTGCTTTTGGCCAAAGTAATACCCTTGTTATAAATGAATTTCTTGCTGATAATTCCACCATATTACAAGATGAGGATGGATCTTATTCTGACTGGATTGAAATTTATAACAGCGGAGATGAAGTTGTTAACCTTAATGGTTTTTCTGTTACTGATGATCCAAGTGAACTTGAACAATGGATTTTTCCTGATATAAACATTGATTCGCAAGAGTATCTTCTCATCTTTGCCTCAGGTGAAAACAGGATCGCAACAGACTCAGAACTTCACACTAATTTCAGCCTGAATAAAAGCGGGGAGTTTATTGGGTTATTTGATCAAAGTGGCGTTGTTATTGACTCCGTTTCCTTTGGTGAGCAGAATACTGATTATTCTTATGGAAGAATCCCGGATGATATTTCGAAATGGTTGTTTTTCCCGGAACCCACTCCTGCTGCTGCCAATTCAACAAATGGAATTCTCTTCTCTGAAGCACCTAAGTTTTCACTTTCAGGAGGATTTTATGAATCTACTCAACAATTAACACTTTCCGTCAAAAATAATGAAAGTAATGTAATCAACATTTATTATACCCTTGATGGTACCCCACCTGATCATAACTCTGCTAAATATCTTGATCCTATTGCCATAACAAATACCACTCCGGTCCGCGCTATTACAATTGAAGAGGGCAAGGAGGTAAGCCACGTTATTACGCATACTTATTTTATCGATGAAGTAATCAATCTGCCTTTTATTTCATTGGTAACACATCCTGATAATTTTTTTAGCGATGAAACCGGAATTTATGTTACCGGAACAAACGGGGCCCCCGGTTCTTGTCAAAGAGATGTTCTAAGAAATTTAAACCAGGATTGGGAGCGTCCCGTAAATATTGAACTTTTTGAAATGGATGGGACAACAGGGCTGAATCAGGGGGCCGGCGTAAAAATATTTGGCGGATGTTCACGAACCAGATATCCTCAAAAATCTCTTGCGCTGTTTGCCCGCAGCCAATATGGTACTGGTGATTTCGATTACCAGCTTTTCGAAAATAAGGAAATAGATTCTTTCGAAGCCTTTATACTACGTAGTTCTGCAGATGACCAGGTTTATACCATGTTCAGGGATGCATTTACCCAATACTCCCAGTTAGGATTTATGGATATTGATTATCAGGCATACCGGCCTGTTGTGGTTTTTATAAATGGGGAATACTGGGGAATTCATAATCTCCGGGAAAAAATAAATGAACATTATTTGGCTGATAATCATGGTGTTGATCCTGACGCGGTTCATATTCTGGAAAACAACGCCCAGGTCGTTCAGGGTAGCGCAAGCCATTACAACAGGCTGGTAGATTTTGTCTCAAGCAGCGATATGAACGAACCGAATAGGTATTCATATGTAACAACGCAGATGGATATCGCCCAATACATTGATTACCAAATCGCCAATATTTATTTGGCAGAAAATGATTGGCCCGGTAATAATATAAAATTCTGGAGAGCTGATGATGAGACTGCAAAATGGCGTTGGCTTACTTTTGATAAAGATCAAAGTTATCAGGATTATCAGTTGA
>JBBDLQ010000087.1:0-4774 GCA_040878765.1 Balneolaceae bacterium
TCTGCTTCAAAAAGTAAAATGGCGGAGGAAAGCTATATTTCGCCATCCGGAAAATTCGAGATCATATACCAAACCTTCGGACCCGATTCAGTTTCCATAACAGATGAAGATAACAATGGCATTCCCGATTATATTGAGAGAGTAGCTGAGGCGTCTGATTCCTCCTACCGGCATGAAATTTTGAATATCGGATTTACTGATCCAATTCCGGAAGGAGCTTCCTATAAAATATATGTAGAAAACGATTTACCGCAGGGTTCTTATGGATATACCACAACGTCATCTACTACCCCCGGCGGAACATATATTGTCATAGAAACAGACTTCGATGGGTTCCCGGAAAATACGCACTCCAAAGGGAATCAAATTGGTGCCATTTATGCAACTATGGCGCATGAATTCAAACACGCCATTCAATACAAGCAAAACAGGTGGCGCTCACCCTCAGGCGCTTTTGACTGGTCGGAAATGGATGCAACGCTGATGGAGGAAGTGGTATATGATGATGTGAATGATTACTACAATTACATCAAAAGTGGGTTTTATAGTGCTAATCCAAATGTAAGCTCAGTTTTCGGTAATCCAAATAACAGCGCCCCCAATGCCTATTGGTTTGTAAGCTGGATGATTTATTATTCTGAGGCTTTTGGCAACGATTTATGGCGCGAGGTTTGGGAGCTGATAGAAGAGGATAATTTCTTAAGTATAGATGAAGCCCTCACAGTACAATTACCTTTTTGGAACACTGATTTTAAATCCTCTTTTGTTCAAAACCACCTGTGGCATTTTGCATCCGGCTCCAGGGTGGGAGAGGATGATTATGGATTTAAGGAAAAGGTATATTACCCGAATGCAAATGTGGAAGCCTCATTTACCGGAGTTCCGCCAGGTAATGTTGGTGTAGGAGATATCAATAAATTAGCTGCCCGGTATTACGAAATTTCACCCACGGCAAGTGATCATGGCTTTGCGGATGTTGCGGTAGATTTTGACAGCACCCAAATTGGGCTGGGACTTATTTTCTATCTAAAAAACGGGGAAATGATTGAAATGATTGAAACCGGTGAAAATAAAGCCCAGGTATATCTGCCTACAGAAATTGATTGGGCTGATGTAGAAAAACTTGGGATAGTGGTGGCAAATTACAGTAATGCCCAAATGAGCAGAGATTTGGCATTATATTTGGGAAAAACAGGAAGTTCAATTCCAATCAGAGATCCTCTATATGCAGAATTACCTAAAGAAATTAAGATCTATCAAAATTATCCCAATCCATTTAACCAGGGCACAAACATTAATTTTGAGCTACCAAGGGGTGCGCAGGTAGCCATTGATGTTTTTGATATAACAGGACGAAAAGTACGTACATTGACCGACCAATTTTACCGGCTTGGCTCCTATACAATTCCTTTTGCTGCGGAAGGCCTGAGTTCAGGTATGTATATCTACCGCCTCCAAATTGATGGGATGGTTTTTACAAAAAAAATGACATTGGTTAAATAAAGCTGGTATAATGCCTGAGTTGTTTAATCCGGGTAATAAGTGGAAGGAAAATTGCTTATTTCCCTGTTTTAGCATTTATTCCTTTACGATCGGATATAATTAAATCACATACTCATTATGACAAAATCGGAGGTACTAAAAGAGTTAGCGGAAGAGCTTGAACTTACTCAAGCTGACACGGAATCACTTTATGATTCCTTTGTTGAAGGGCTTACTGTGTTGCTATCCAGAGGTAAAGGGTTCACATTACCGGGTTTAGGGAGTTTCCATGCTGAAATTCGTGCAGCTCACAAATCATATAATCCTCATTACGAGAAAATGATGCGTATTCCTGAAAAACAGGTAGTGCATTTTAGCCAAAGCAGTACAATACGGGATCAAATTAATAATGAGGGCGAAAATGAGTAAAAAAGTTACCTATGCTGAAATTATTGAGGCACTTTCTCAAAAAACCGGATTCAACAAGCAAAAAAGTGAGGCTTTTTCAAAGGCACTAATTGCAGAAATTAAAAAAGAACTGCAGGAAACCGGAAAGGCATCGATCACCAACTTTGGCAGCTTTAAAGTGAAGGAAGTTGCAGAACGGCAGGGGCAAAATCCCCAAACGGGTGAGCCTATCACCATTCCGGCTCATAAGCGGGTTTCATTTACTCCCTACAAAGCACTTAAAGAGAAAGTGAATGCCAAATATGCCCACCTTGAAACCGAATTGATTGACGAGGAAAAATCAAAAACTGAACCTGCTGAAGTGGCCCCATTACCATCTGAGTGGCCTGAACGTGAGCCAAAACAGGAAGTATTTACTCCAAAAACCACCTATGGCGATCGTAAAAAAGGCAATAATATTGGGCTGTTAATAGTAGCTGTTTTAACATTAGTTGTAATAGCCCTTGCTTCACTATGGTTTGTGTTTAGTTCAGGCGATGAACAGGTTGCTTCCGAAAAAGCAGCCTTAGAACAACCCCAAACACCAGCTGCGGCAGAACAGGTTGTTCCTGGTGAAACGGATAGTCAGCCTCAAACCGATAGTGAAGCAGAGAATGTTGAAGCCGAAGAGGCAAAAACAAACACACAAAATACATCAACCACACCGGCTGATGTAAATGTTTATACGGTAAAGGAAAATGAGTGGTATTGGAGAATTTCCAGAACTGTGTACGGAAAACCAGAATTTTGGCCGCTGATATTTCAGCAAAATTATACATCTGATGTTCATCCCGATTCACTTGAAAAAAATATAAGATTGGAGATTCCTGTCCTCGAAGGAACTGCAAGTAACTTAACAAAAGGAGATTATCGAAGGCTTGCTGAGGCTTCAGGTGTAGTTTCTGATGCCTATAGAAAATTTGGCCGGACTGATAAAGCGGCAGAATATGAACGTTTTGCCCGGAAGTGGCGCAGGGCAGGAATGTAATTTAGGGGCAAATCAGGAAAGGTTGTACCAATCGTAATTACATGGTAATCAGGTCCAACAGGATGGTGTCTGCAATTTTAAGCCCTTTCTTGTTAAGGTGGAAATGTTCTCCGGATTTAGCCTTTTTTTCGTTCACCAATTTTTCTATATATGACAACTGCCGGTCATTGAATTTAAAATCATACTGGTCTTTAAGTATTTTTTGTGAAACTCCCTGTATAGTCCTCAAACCGAGCATCAGCCGTTCCTCTGCCAAAGCGGCTAAGTCAAGTTGTTCACTTTCAAACTTTGTTTTCCAACTGCCCTTCAAATAGTTTTTGAGGTTTTTTTCATTATTCCAGCGTTTAGCTGATTTATATTGATCATCCCACCAAAATGAATGCGCTCCCGGACCAAATCCCAAATAATTTTCATGGCTCCAGTAATTTGAATTATGAACGGCTTCATTGCCCGGCTTTGCATAATTACTGACTTCATATTGTTGAATACCGGCACTGGCAAGTTTATCAACAACCAGATCAAAATGATCTGAAACAACATCATCTTCCGGCGGGGTAATTCTTCCCAATTCAACCTGTTTACCAAGTCTTGTCTGGGACTCAATGGTTAATGAATAGGCGGATATATGGGGGGGATTGAATTTCAGGATGGTGTCTATATCTTTTTCAAGCATGGCCAAAGTTTGGCCGGGATTGCCATAAATAAGGTCTGCCGTGAAAACCTCAAAATCGGATGCTTCTAAAAGCTCCAGACACTTCAGAGCTTCTTCAGAGGTATGTGCTCTGTGCATGAAATTCAACAGTTCCTGATCAAAGCTTTGAATCCCCATACTTGCACGGTTTATGCCAGCCGATTTCAATCCCGATAGATATTCTGCGCTCACATCATCAGGGTTCATCTCAAGAGTTATTTCCTCCAGCTCCAGGTTAAAAACATCCAGGATTGCATTAAATATAGATTCTACCTGATTAGGGGTTAACAGTGAAGGCGTACCGCCACCTAAATAAATGGTTCGCAAGGGTTCGTCTGTAAAATGAGAGTCTTTTTGATGACGGATTTCCCGAATTAACTCATCCACAAAATCCTGTTTATGCTGTTGTCGGGTTACAAAATAGAAATCACAATACGAGCAAGCTTGTTTGCAAAATGGGATATGGATATAAAGTCCGCTCATAAGGGGATTTTTGCCGAAGGCATCCCTTCGGGAGATTTATGAATTATGGATTTTGAATTAACACAATTCAAAATCCATAATTCAACATTTCCAATTATTTCGTGTAGAAAGGATTTTCGTCGTATTGGTCTTTTTGCTGATATGCGCGGGAGTACTTTACATAATTTTCAGCATATTTGGGAATTGAAGCCAGTTCCTCTTTAGTCAGTTTACGGGCTTGTTTAACAGGAGAACCCATATACATATATCCGCTTTCGAGGGTTTTTCCGGGAGGAACCAAAGATCCGGCCGCAATAATCACATCCTGCTCAACTACCGCCTCATCCAAAACTGTTGCATTAATCCCGACCAACACCCGGTCTTTAATCGTACAACCGTGGACAACAGCCCCATGGCCTATTGTAACTTCATTTCCGATGATGGTCGGCCCGGTTTGATTCATCACATGAATGCACACATTATCCTGAACATTGCTCCGGTCTCCAATCTGAATATAGTTCACATCGCCGCGAATGGTGACGTTGAACCAAACGCTACTTTCATTGCCAAGCGTTACATCCCCGATAATATCGGCACTGGGTGCCACAAAGGCGGTTTCATCAAATTGTGGAGTACTTTTCAGAAATTCGTAGATCATGGATGGAGGATTGGGTTAAGCTTAATTATGAGCGAAAGGTATGAAT
>JBBDLQ010000088.1:0-1229 GCA_040878765.1 Balneolaceae bacterium
GGACTTCAATTTCTTTCCAGTGAGAGCCGAACCTGTAAAAGCCACGGCATCCTGACTGGTGAGATGGTCAAGCAGATCGCCTGGGACATTAGCGGCAATGTACTGAACGGCTCCTTTTGGCAAGATGTCAGATTCAATAATATCCTTGAACACTTCCCAGGAAAGATAGGAACCGATGGGAGATGGTTTCACGATCACAGGCAGTCCCGCAATGATAGCAGGGGCCATTTTCTCCAGCATTCCCCAAATAGGAAAGTTAAACGCATTGATGTGCACCGCTACACCACGACGCGGAACACAAATGTGCTGCCCCATAAAGGAGCCTTTTCGGGAAAGTCGTTCTACTTCACCTTCTACATGCCAGGGCAGATCAGAAAGCTCGCGTCGCGATTTACTGGAAATCCCAAAAGCAGTAATAATGCCACCTTCAATATCGATCCATGAATCGGTCCGAGTGGCTCCGGTGTGGGAGGAAATCTCATAATACTTCTCCTTGCGCTCCATCAGGTATTGACCAAGAAATTTGATCTTGAATGCCCGTTCATGGATGGTCATTTCACGGAGTTTAGGTCCGCCAATTTCCCGCGCATATTCCAGCGCAGATTCGTAGTCAATATTCGCTTCCACCATTTGGGCAACCGGCTCATTGGTAACCGCACTGATGAGGTCAGTTTCGGTACCTTCCGTTAACCATTTGTCTTTAATGTAACTCGTTACTCGACGCTCGTTACTCGTTTTTGTTTTATTTGATGTCATAATTAGTTTTGTGATCTTTCTACAGATTGAATAAATAGATTTAACTTTTTGCCTAACTTATCGCAAAGCTCGATCAGTTCCCGATAAACAGCTTCATTTGTAAGTGATTTTGTTTCGTATAGCGAGTCCAGGTGATCGCGGGTTTCATCATTGGATGCTTGGGAATAAATCAAAAACCGAATGTAATCTTGGGTATATCTTCTTCTTCCATAGCCTTCCACAATATTAGATCGCACTGATTTAGAGGAACGCCTAATTTGGCTACCAGTTTCATACAATTCAAACTTTGGTAATTTCAATGACATGAGATGAATCTTATTCGACTGCTCACGTGCCAATTTCCATATTTCCTGATTTCTGTAACTCATAATGTTACCCCGCATTTATTTGTGGTTAATTTAAATAATAAAATTCTTTTACCAGCAACCAGCAACCAGCAACCAGCAACCAGCAACCAGCAACCAGCAACCAGC
>JBBDLQ010000088.1:1329-10999 GCA_040878765.1 Balneolaceae bacterium
CCAGCAACCAGCAACCAGCAACCAGCAACCAGCAACCAGCAACCAGCAACCAGCAACCAGCATCAAGTGTCTAGTTTCGAATTTCCCCACGTCTCATATCCCATGTCCTGATCTTCCCGATCTTCAGGAACCTCCCGCAACGGCTCACATTCCTTCAGAGTATCACGTAGTTCTTTGGGAAGTTGTTGATAGAGTTCGGTCCCTTTAGTTTTCCATTCGGCCATTTCATCTGTAACATCTTTCACGATCTTAGCTGGATTTCCCACTACTACTTTACGGTCTGGAATATCCATTCCTTCCGGTACAAAAGCCAAAGCACCAATGATGCATTCTTTGCCGATTTTCACATTATCCATCACCACCGCATTCATTCCGATCAAACAATTTTTGCCAAGATGCGCACCGTGAATAATGGCTCCGTGGCCAACATGAGCTGATTTTTCTAAAGTAACAGTTACTCCGGGGAACATATGGATGGTACAATTTTCCTGTACGTTGCATCCATCCTTGATCACAATCTTCCCCCAATCACCCCGAATAGCCGCTCCGGGACCTATATACACATCTTTCCCGATGATTACATTTCCTGTAACTGCGGCTTGAGGATGTATAAAAGTCGTTTCGTGAATGATAGGCTTGTATCCGTTAAATTCGTAGATCATGTTATAGGGAAATGGTGTAATCGTTATTGGTTATTCGGATCCTCATCAAGATCATTGTAGATATATGGAATTTCATCTTCGTTTACTGCATTATTCTTTGCATTCTTCAAATACCGGATATATCCATTTAGAAGCTGAATGCATTCGATGATTTGATCTTTATGATATTTATACTCTGATTCCTCTATGTATTTACAATCAAGGGCAGTGTTGATCTGATTTTTCAGCTCATAGGCAGAACCTCTTGCTTGTCGGCAATATTGAATATTTTCTTGATAATGAAATCGGCCATAACCTTCAGCAATGTTATCAGAAATGGATCGAGATGAGCGTATCATTTGATCAGTTAATCGATACTTTTCTTCTGGAGGGAATTTTTTAACAAGTTCAAAAATCTCATTTCGAATTTTACGGGCAAGTTGCCAAACTCTTAAATCTTCAAAAGTCCGAACCTCAGATTTTTTATTGTCCATAATAGCTCCAATTAACCATTTCCCATTAACCAATAACCACTACACCTTCTCCAAAATAACAGCCATTCCTTGGCCAACACCCACACACAACATACACAATGCATATTTATGTGAATCTTTTTCATGAAGTTCAACGGTTGCCGTTTGCAGGAGTCGCTGTCCTGTCATTCCCAATGGATGCCCCAGTGCAATAGCACCACCATTTGGGTTGAGCCGGGGATCGTCGTCTTCCATTTCAAGCAGTCGGGTTACACCGAGTGATTGTCCCGCAAAAGCCTCATTCAATTCGATCACATCCATATCATCCAGTTTCATACCGGCGCGTTTTAATACTTTTTGAGCTGCTTCAACCGGACCCAATCCCATAATTCTTGGCTCGATTCCGGAAACTGCGTGAGCCACAATTCGTGCTTTAGCTTTCAATCCAAAATCTTTGATTGCTTTATCGGAAGCAACTAATAAGGCTCCGGCACCGTCATTTAAACCAGAAGCATTTCCGGCGGTTACGGTTCCGTCTTTTTTGAAGGTAGGACTAAGCTTGGCTAACACTTCAGCAGTGGTATCAGGGCGCATGAATTCGTCGTGTTCAAACAGAATGGGATCTCGTTTTCTTTGTGGAATTTCAACCGGTACGATTTCTTTAGCAAGTCGGCCTGAATCCCGGGCAGCTCCAGCTTTCTGTTGACTCCAGGCTGCAAACTTATCCTGATCTTCGCGATTGATATTATATTTTTCAACGACATTTTCGGCCGTCATTCCCATGCCGTCAGTACCGTACATTTCTTCCATTTTTGGGTTGATGAATCTCCAGCCAAAAGTAGAATCGTGCATTTCCGTAGTTCCGGAGTAGGGAGAAGATCCTTTACCCAAAACGATCGGACCGCGGGTCATGTGTTCCACTCCGCCGGTGATGAACAGATCTCCCTCTCCGGCTTTAATGGCATGATATGCTCTTACAGTAGCACTCATTCCGGAAGCACATAATCGGTTCACCGTTTCGCCGGGAACTGAAACCGGAATTCCGGCCAACAGTGAAGCCATTCGTGCCACATTCCGATTATCTTCCCCGGCTTGATTTGCGCATCCAAGAATTACATCCTCAATAGCTTTCAGATCAATTTCAGGATTTCTTTTGATGAGTTCCATAATGGGAATTGCTGCGAGATCATCGGCCCTGATGGGAGATAGAGCACCCTTCAATTTTCCAATGGGAGTTCGGATTCCGTCAATGATATATGCTTCGGACATATAATTTTAAATTTTTGAATTTTAAATTTTTAATTAGCCAAATCATGCTGCTTGCCGGTGCGATAAACCGTACCTCGAAATTCGGCAACTAACTCTTCATTCTGATTAGTTACTTTCACCTTATAAACGCCAATAGTTCGGCCGTTCTGGAGTTCTTCAGTTTCTGCAATCAGTGTATCGCCAACAATCACTTTTCTGGTAAAGTTTATGTTATTTTCCAAAGCAAGCGAGATTGGTCCGCGCGAATTTGAGGCAAAGGCAAGGGCGCTATCAGCAAGTGAAAAAGTAATACCGCCATGACAAACTCCAAATCCATTGGTCATTTCTTCCCGGATTTTCATTGACAATTTGCAATAACCGGATTCTGATTTAAGCACTTCAATACCCATCCATTGGGAGAAGGCATCGTTTTGGAGCATGTGGTTGATGATGGGGTGTGATTCTTTACTCATAGTCGTTGTTGTTAAGCTTTCAGCCGTCAGCTCTCAGGTCTTTCTTAGAATCACTGAAAGCTAAAGTCAGACAGCTGATAGCTATTCCTATTCCTCATAAAAATTCTTTTGGTCAGCCACCATTTTCTTCAACAATGGATTTGGCCGGTATCGATCTTCGCGGTATTCTACCTGCAGGGCTGTCATTCGGTCAAGTACATTTTTAAGTTCGATTTCATCTGCCCATTTCAATAATCCTTTGGGATAATTCACGCCATTCTGCATGGCAAGATCAACATCTTCAACCGAGGCAATATTCATAAACACGGCATCGCAAGCTTCGTTGATGAGCATAGTGAGAATCCGGTCAAAGATTTGTTGCCCGAGTTCTTCATCCTTTATTGGGTTGGGATTTTTGGCGTTATCACGATAATCGTAAAACCCGCGACCTGATTTACGTCCCAGCCATCCGGCCTCTACCATGCGTTTTTGAGTAAAGGAAGGTTTAAATCGCGGATCATAATAAAATGCTTCAAATACGGTGCTTGTGACCTCATAATTCACATCATGACCAATCAAATCCATCAACTCAAAAGGCCCCATGCGGAAACCGCCAATTTCTTTCATAGCCCAATCGATGGTGGCAGCATCGGCAATGCCTTCTTCATAGATTCGGAGGGCCTCTCCATAAAACGGCCGTGCCACACGATTCACGATAAATCCAGGGGTATCTTTTCCTGAAACAGTAATTTTATCCCAGTTTTTGATAAATTCTTTTGTTGAAGTAAAAACGTCTTCGTCAGTAGCAATTCCGGGAATGATTTCTACCAGTTTCATCAGTGGAGCAGGATTGAAAAAGTGAACACCTAAAAATCGTTCGGGCTTTTTGAGTGCTGAGGAAATAGCGGCAATGGAAAGAGAAGAGGTATTAGATGCAAGAACGCAATCTTTGGATACAATACCTTCCAGCCGGGCAAAAGTATCTTTTTTGATGTCGATATCCTCAATGATAGCCTCGATTACAAAACCACATTCGCCAAACTTAGTGATATTGTCCACGAATTCAATTCTTCCCAGAATTCCGTCAACTTCTTTTTGGGTCATCCGTTCTTTTTCAACCTGTCTGGAAAGGATGCTTTCGAGTCCTGCTTTGGATTTTTCGAGTTGCTGAGGATATGCATCATATAAATAAACCTTGTGTCCTTGTGTAGAAGCAACCTGAGTAATTCCGGTTCCCATTGTTCCGGCACCGACCACGCCGATTTTAGCATCGTTTGATATCATAAAATTTCTTTGTTTAGCGTCTAAAAAATCGCTTCCAAGATAAGAAATCTGAAGCGGAATGCCCTTCAAAAAAAAATGGTAAAATATGTTTGACTGAAGGCAGGAATTTAAAAGTGGAATATAATAAAAAAAAGCGATATCATTATGATATCATAACAAATAGCAAAGCGTATGCCTAATGTCTTAATTAGAAATATCGATGTTAACACGCTAAACAACTGGAAGAAAAGGGCAGCAAGGAATAATCGATCTCTGCAAGCAGAGCTAAAGTCTGTGTTAGAGAAACATGGAAATGTAGATATTGAAGAAACCCGGAACATGGTTCGAGAGGAACTGACCAAGTATCGTGCTGAAGGAAAAATGTTTTCAGATAGCACAGATGACATTCGTGAATTCCGTGACCGATGAATCATTACGTGGTTGATGCCTCAATTGCTGCAAAATGGTTATTTATGGAGCAAGGTTCAGACAAAGCTCAGCAATTGCTTGAAGACTTCGATTCATTTCTGGTGCCCGAGCTTTTTTATCTGGAGATGGATGCTATCATCACCAAAAAAGTGAGGAAAAGGGAACTGGATGCTTCGGATGCCCACCGTAAAAAAGAGCAGGTTGAAAAACTTGCTGTTGAAAAGATTGAGCATCATTATATATCAAAGTTAGCATTCGATATTTCGATTTCTCTTCCGGTCACTTTTTATGATGCGATCTATTTGGCACTGGCTGTTGAAAAAGAAGCGGTTATGTGGTCGGCTGATGATCGTTTGGTTAGGGGACTTTCAACTACTATTTTCTCTGAATACATCGAAAATCCACTTTTATAAACCCGGCGAATTGAGCTTATTCTCCAATCTTACCAAGGTGTGTATGCTTGAAATTATCAGGGAATTTGAGACCGTAGCCAAAAACCCGATCAAAAGCAGCGTGACCAAGGAATACGATTCCTATCGCTAACATCAATTCAATTTCTGTAAAGTATCCAATCATGATCAAGCCAATCATTATTCCTTTATGATGCAGTAAATTATAAAACCAGGAACCAATTTTTGTATTGATGAGATAGGCTACAAAGGAAACATCCGGCAGGAAAAAGAGCAGGGCGAACAACCACCAGTTGTAAGTAGTCGCCAACCCAAATAAAATGACGGAGCCAATAAAAAGGGCGAGTTCCTCAAGGATAAGAAGTAATTTCAGATTCTTTGTGAGTTCAATGTTCATGATATCTTCTCGTTATTAAATTGAATCGCAGAGTACGTAAAGGATTCCACAAAGTTGAACACAGATTACACTGATTAATGGATTGCACAGATTTTAAGTATGTGAGGGATTAAATCTGTGAAATCAGTGTAACCCATATAATCTGTGATCTATTTGCCTTTGAACTCTGGTTTTCGTTTTTCTAAAAAGGCCTGAACCCCTTCGTTGTAATCATGTGTTTCCCCAGCTTCGGCCTGAAGTTTGGCTTCCAGTTTCATTTGGGTTTCAAACTCATTGGAAAAGCCTGCATTGAAGGCTCTTTTGGTGAGGCCAAAGCCACGAGTTGGCATTTGAGCTAGTTTTTCTGCAATGGCCTGAGTTTCATTCATGAATTCATTTCCAGGATACGTTTTCCAGATCATTCCCATCTCAACAGCTTCCTCAGCACTTACTTTTTCTCCCAAAAAAGTAAGTGCGGTGGCTCGTGCCAATCCAATCAATCTAGGTAGTATGTAGGTGCCGCCACTGTCTGGAATCAATCCTATTTGTGAGAAAGATTGGATAAAATTTGCTTCATCACTGGCGATCACTATATCACAGGCTAATGCAATATTGGCTCCAGCGCCCGCGGCCGTTCCATTCACTGCACAAACCACTGGCTTTTCCAGTTCCCGAATTCCTTTAATGATGGGTATATAGGTATGATATACTATCTCGC
Source organism: Balneolaceae bacterium (assembly GCA_040878765.1). Classification (GTDB taxonomy): domain Bacteria; phylum Bacteroidota; class Rhodothermia; order Balneolales; family Balneolaceae; genus Gracilimonas. Next base: position 7,340 of record JBBDLQ010000088.1, read on the forward strand.
TCAAATCACGCTCCGGATCATTGGAAACTTCAGTTGCCTCTGCAAGATCCTGTCCGGCGCAAAAAGCACGTCCGACTCCGGTGAGCAATACACACCGAATGTCATCATCGGATTCAGCCTTCATCAAAGCTTCTTTCATCTGACTGCCCATTTCAAAATTAAAGCTGTTGAGTTTATCAGGACGATTTAGGGTGATAGTAAATATGCCATTAGTAAGTTCAGTAGTGATCACGGATATGTGGGATTAGTTTCAATTAACCACGGAGTGCGCGGAGTTTCACAGAGAGAATATGCATAGTCTGAGTTCACTTTTCAAAATTAAACAATACATCAGTGATACCGTGAGAGCTTTGTGGTTAAATTAAATGCATTTAAAATGCTCAAATGGCTGTTCACAATCGTTGCAGAAATACTGAGATTTACAGGCGGTAGAGCCAAATTGGCTGACTAACTTGGTTTCAAAAGAGTCGCAAAAAGGGCAGGGAACAACTTTGGTACTGGAGAGGTTTTTCAGGAAATTGCCTTCTTCCTCGGTCTTTTCGGGAGGAGCAATACCGTAATTTTTGAGTTTAACTTTAGCCTTCTCGGTCATCCAGTCGGTAGTCCATGTTTCAGAAAAATCGAGTTTAACCTCAAACTTATTTACTCCTCTTTCCTTTAGCTTTTTATTTACCAGTTTTTCGATGGCGTTCATCGCCGGACAACCGGAATATGTTGGGGTGATCTTCACAATTACATGACCATTTTCATTGACTTTTATCTTGCGGGCAATTCCCATCTCCACGATGTTCAACACCGGAATCTCAGGATCGGTAACTTCTTTCAGGTAATCCCAGATCTGCTCTTCGGTATGTAGTTGGATTGTGGTCATGTTTATCTTAGCTCAAACCTCAAAGGATTCAATATTTTTTTTACTTCCATTTTGCATCTGGATAGGAACGCCGCAAAAACTGCATTTGTGCCAGCAAGTGACCTAAATGCTCAGTGTGAATTCCCTTTCGGCTTCCGCTCATCATAAATTGATTCCAGTCGGGAATTGTAAGTGTTGCTTCTGTTAACGTCTCTTCCACTAATTTCTTCCATTCTTTTTTGAAATTGGACGAGTCAACACCGAGGCTTTCTTTTATTATCAGGTCATCAACTTCATCCATATAGAATAACTCATCCAAATACATCCACAGTTCGTCAAATGATTCCTGAATGCGATTGTGACTTTCTTCAGTTCCGTCTCCCAATCTTAAAACCCACTCACGTGAATGCCGCAGGTGATATTTAATTTCTTTAAGGTGCTTACTGATCATGCCGGCAAATTGTTCATCTTTGGCATATTTTAACTGCTCATATTGGAAATAACTGAACGAGCTGAATAAAAATTGTCGTGCTATGGTAAATCCAAAGTCACCTTTAGGCAGCTCACAAAGCTGGAGGTTGGTGAAATCCCGATCATCGCGGAAGTAAGCAAAATAGTCCTCATCATGACCTTCATCTTCAATCTCTGCTGCGTACTCATATAGCGCGGTGGCGTGACCGATCAGGTCTAAAGCCATATTTGCCATTGCAAGATCTTCCTCAAGCTGAGGCCCGTGTCCGCACCATTCGGACATTCGCTGTCCAAGAATAAGCCGGTCATCGGCCAATCGGAGCAAATAAGTTAAGAATGCTTTTTGTTTTGTTAATTCTTTGGATTCAGTAGTCATAAGTATTGTTCAATTTCTTCTGGAAAACCTTCAAGCGTCTGACAGACCTTGAAGCGTTTGGTTTTCGGTTCACTAAGCGCAACGCTCGAAGGACCTATCGGACGCTTCGAGGTTGTTCCATATTTATTATCAAGACCTCTTTTTAACAGCCCGGGGTACACTATAAAACTGTGGATGCCGGTACGGTTTATCATTAGCCGGATCAAAAAACGGCCCCACATCTTCCGGAGTAGAAGCAGTTATATACTTTGATTCCACCACCCAGATGCTTACTCCTTCATTTCGCCGGGCATAAGTATCCCGTGCATTTTGAAGCGCCATTTCCTTATCTGGGGCATGCAAGCTGCCGGCATGTTCATGTGGCTTCCCGGATTTTGGTTGAGTGAAAACCTCCCACAGAGGCCAGTTGTCTTTGTTGGAATTATTATCTGTCATGAAGTTTTGTCGATTTATGAATTTGTTTTCGAATCAAGCACTGTCCTCTCTCTGATTTCCAGCAAGCTGAAATCGGTCTCTCTCCGAAGAGAGATAGGTTTTTATCTTTGTTAAGTTCTTGTTTCTAATAAAACATTTCCCAAAAGCAAAAACCTGTGTCCCTCCGGAGGGACAGAAAAATCAGCTTGCTGAATTTTGCAGGGAGGAGAGTCACGATGCTTTTTCCTGTTGTAATTTCTTCTTTCGGGCATAAGCATTTGCCGCTTCACGAACCCATTCACCATCCTCATGTGCTTTGCGCCTCGACTTAATACGCTCGCGGTTCATAATGCCATTGCCCTTCACTACATTCCAGAATTCATCCCAGGGAATTTCACCAAAATCCCAATGGCCGGTTTCCTCGTTGTATTCCAAATCAGGATCCGGCAAGATAACGCCTATGGCTTCCGCTTCCACCACCATTCGGTCAACAAAGTGTTGCCTGAGTTCATCATTGGTTTTTAATTTCACTTGCCATTTTATGAGTTCGGCACTGTTCGGTGAATCAGAATCATGCGGGCCAAACATCATCAGGCTAGGCCACCACCAGCGATCCACTGAATCCTGAGCCATTTTTTGTTGCTCGGGAGTTCCGGAGGCCATTTTGCCCAGCATTTCATATCCCTGCTTTTTATGGAAGCTTTCCTCTTTGCAAATCCGCAAATTAGCCCGGGAATAGGGGCCATAAGAAGATTTTGCAAGCATGGTTTGATTCACTATGGCCGCCCCGTCCACCAGCCAGCCAATGGCGCAAATATCCGCATAGGTCATGGTTGGGTAATTGAAAATGCTTGAGTATTTGGCACTGCCGTACAGATATTGATCCACAAGCTCGCTGCGGTCTATACCCAGCGTTTCTGTGGCGCTATATAAATAGAGTCCGTGCCCGGCTTCATCCTGAACTTTTGCTAATAGCACCAGTTTTCTTTTCAAAGATGGTGCCCGTTCTATCCAGTTCCCTTCAGGAAGCATCCCAACAATTTCGGAGTGAGCATGTTGACTCATCATCCTGATTAACTGTTGCCGATACCGTTCCGGCATCCAATCTTTGGGTTCAATTTTTTCTCCCGCATCAATGCGAGCTTGAAATTCATCTAATTTATCTTGCTTTTCCATGTTTGGAATATAAGGTTTTTTGGAAGCGCTTTTCATCCCCATTAACAGAAATTTAAAAAGTGAAGTTCGAAATTGAAATTGTACTTTGCCATTTTATCCGGAAAGCATTACTTACTTAACCTTAATTCGATATAAATGCAATTTCCAAATTCCGCTATGAAGAAATTTCTGCTAACGATTACTTTATCATTTCTCACTACATTATTATATGCCCAAACCACAACCAAATACGAAATTTCCTTTGAAAATGCTGTTCATCACGAGGCAGAAATCAGTGTAACTTATACGAATCTGGATGATAAGGTATTGGAAATCAGGATGAGCCGAAGTTCGCCAGGGCGTTATGCTCTGCATGAGTTTGCTAAGAATGTGT
>JBBDLQ010000088.1:11099-23467 GCA_040878765.1 Balneolaceae bacterium
ATGAGCCGAAGTTCGCCAGGGCGTTATGCTCTGCATGAGTTTGCTAAGAATGTGTATGGCGTGAAGGCAACGGACGGTAAGGGAAATAAGTTAGAAGTTACCCGTCTAAATCCTCATCAGTGGAATATTAGCGGCCATGATGGAACCGTGAAATTTGCATACACGCTTTTTGCTAATAGGGGAGACGGAACCTATTCGCAAGTGGATGAAACCCACGCCCACCTCAACATGCCTGCAACATTCACCTGGGCACGAGATTATGAGCACCGGCCTATTGAAGTCACTTTTGATATTCGTGAAGATCTGAATTGGAAAATTGCCACACAGCTCAAACATCTGGAAGGAAACACGTATTACGCACCGGATTTATACTACTTTTTAGACAGCCCGGTTGAAATTGCCGATTTCCATGAGCGACAAGAAGCTATTGACGGTCAGCTAATTAAAATGGCATTACACACTCCCGCGACAGATGCTGAAGTAGATGAATATTTTGGGAAAGTTTTGGCAATCGTGAATGCGCAGGTGAATGTATTTGGGGAACTTCCGAAACTCGATTTTAACGAGTATGTTTTTTTGAATTGTTTCATGCCCAATGCCAGCGGCGACGGGATGGAACACCGGAATTCTACTGTAGTAACCAATTCAAAACCATTGGATGAGCCACTTGGGGAAACCAGTTTGGGAACCATTTCACATGAATTTGTGCACACCTGGAATGTAGAGCGGATTCGTCCCGCCAGCCTGGAACCTTTCGATTTTGAGGAAGCCAACATGAGTGGCGAGCTATGGTTTGCGGAAGGTTTCACCAGCTATTACACCGGGTTGATTTTAACGCGAGCCGGAATCAGGACTGAAAACGAATATGTGGAAGGATTGTCAGACGGAATAAATTATGTATTCAATCATCCCGGCCGAAATTTTTTCAATCCCATTGAAATGAGCTACCAGGCCCCTTTCGTGGATGCGGCTGAATCTGTAGATCCTACAAATCGCGAAAATACCTTTATTTCATACTACACCTACGGCAGTGTTTTAGGGTTAGCCCTTGAACTTTCCCTTCGGAATCTTGATGGGCATAAAAACCTGGATGAATTCATGAAATTGATGTGGCGGAAATTCGGGAAGCCGGAAGTACCCTACACCAACCGCGATATTGAAGCAACGTTAACTGAATACGCAGGAAAAGAATTCGCTTCGGGCTTCTTCAGCAAATACATTTATGACAGCCAAATGCCGGATTATGAGAAACTCTTTGCAAGTGTTGGGGTGAATTTTGGGAAAGCGAATCCAGGTCAGGCTGGTTTAGGAACCAATATTCGAATTGAGGATGGAGTAGGGATCTTACGATCCAACGCAATCAAAGGATCTCCAATTTATGAAGCCGGTATTGAATCTACGGACGTAATAATTTCCATTGGCGGAACCCGTCTGAATCGTGTGAATGAAGTGGACCAAATTGTAGCGGATTACAAACCCGGTGATAAGATCAAGGTTGTTTTTAAGCGCTGGGGAGAAGAAAAAACTGTAGAAGTTATATTAGCAGAAAATTCCGCCTATAAAACGGAGATTAATAATCAAGCTACACGTTCTGAGATCCAAAATAGAAAAACCTGGCTGAAATAAAATAGAACATAATCCGATTGATGCGCTTCACTCACGATAAAACCCGTAGTTCAGTATACTTAGAAAAATTCTTGAACTTTGTCCCTCAAACCTTTTTCCAAAATTTAAAAAAAGTCATTCAAATGAATAAAATACTTCGATTTTCAATATTCCTTGTTCTTTGTTCCATATTAGCGACGGCAGAAGCACTCGCTCAGAACTATCCGCACATCCTCCCAATGAAAGAACGTGCGGCTGTAATTGATGATCTACTTAAGGATAAAATTCAAACTTCCCTTCCGGAATTAATGGAGCGAACCGGTGTTGAAATGTGGGTTTTGGTTTCCCGGGAATACAACGAAGATCCTGTAATCCGGACTTTACTCCCTGCCACCTGGCATGCTGCCCGGCGACGAACTATCCTGGTGATGCACAATCTGGGAAATGGAAAGATAGAAACCCTGGCTGTTTCAAGATATGATGTAGGTGAAATGTTTAAACGAGCCTGGGATCCTGAGAAAGAACCCGACCAATGGAAACGTCTGGCAGATATTATTAAGGAACGAGATCCGGAAACTATAGGAATCAATATCTCTGAGATTTGGGGTCATGCGGATGGACTGGTAGTTACCGATCATGAAGAAATGAAATCAGCAATCGGGGAAAAATATGCAAAACGGCTTGTTTCAGCTGAGAAACTGGCGGTGGGCTGGCTGGAAACCCGTACCGAAAAAGAAATGCAAATCTATCCACAGATTGTTCGTATTGCTCATGAAATTATTGCCGAAGGCTTTTCAGATCGTGTAATTCAGCCCGGTGTAACCACCACTGAAGATGTGGTTTGGTGGTACCGCGAAAAAATCAAGGAACTGAAATTGAATACCTGGTTTCATCCCAGTGTATCCATACAGCGAGCTGATCCGGAATCCTTCGATCACCTTCGAACCTTTGACAGCCGTCCGGGAGAAAATGTAATCTTTCCAGGAGATCTGCTGCATGTGGATTTCGGTATTACCTATTTGCGCCTCAATACCGACACTCAGCAGCATGCATATATACTTGGTCCCGGCGAAACCGAAGTTCCTGAATATTTACAACTAGCATTCCAAAATGGAAACCGGCTTCAGGATATTTTCACTAATAATTTCAAAGAAGGAAGGACCGGGAATGAAGTTTTGAAAATGACCCGTGAACAAGCAATTGAAGAAGGATTGAAACCAAGTATATATACTCACCCGATCGGTTATCATGGTCATGCCGCAGGAACAACCTTGGGAATGTGGGATGCACAAGATGGCGTTTCGGGAGACGGTGATTATCCGCTCCATTTAAATACCGCATATTCCATCGAATTAAACGCTGCAACTTTTATAGAAGAATGGGGTAAGGAGATCAGGATCATGCTGGAAGAAGAGGCTTTTTTCGACAGCACTGGTGTGTGGTATATTGATGGAAGGCAACGGGAGATTTTGACCATACCCCGAACTCCGGCCAAACAATAATTGGTTATAATTTTACATTGGCAGTAAGTGAAGGAAATATCGGTTCCATCAAATTTTATGTATAAAGTGCCCTAAAGTGATGGAATAGCAATATTTCCTCTATACTTATTGCATCTTTTAATCTAATGGTGATGGTTTTTCACTTTTAATGCTCTTATAATAATTCACTTCTCATTAGTGAACGATTTTAAAATTTAAAATTTTTGTGGATATGATGAAATTAGGCAGTAAAGCTTTACAGACTTCTGTAAAAAGCTTGTTGGTAATAATTTTGGCAGGTGGATTATACGCCTGTAACAGTACAGAAAAGGTAACAAAATCATCTAACCAGGTTAGTGATGGTGATGAAAACAGGGTAGCGCTGGAAGAACTTTACTGGGCTCGCCAGGATAGCGCGCGTATGAATTTCACAGAAGCGGATACCGAATTTATGACCGGAATGATCGCCCATCATGCACAGGCTTTGATAATGTCGCGGTTGGCACCAGAAAATGGAGCAAGCCCTCAAATACAAACATTAGCTTTGCGAATCATAAATGGTCAAAACGATGAGATTAAATCAATGCAAAACTGGTTGCGCGACAGGGATCAACCGGTTCCGGAAGTACATATTGAAGGGCTCAACCTTATGATTCATGGTTTGGGAGAGCATCATCAGCATATGGACCATACTAATATGGCAGGGATGCTATCGCCCGCACAATTAAAGGAACTTTCGGAGGCACAAGGCCGTGAATTTGATCGCCTTTTTTTAAAATACATGATTGATCATCATAAAGGAGCCGTTACTATGGTAACTAAATTATTTAAAACCGATGGGGCTGCACAGGATGAAGGTGCTTTCCGGCTGGCAACTGATATTCAGGTTGACCAGCGTACAGAAATTGCCCGAATGCAGCTAATGCTTGATGAAATTGCCAATCTCAGCCAATAAGTAAGAAAGAAATGATCATTAAATAAGTTTACATCTCACCCTCTTGAAGAATAATTACCTCAATATTAACACATCTAATATTCAAATGAATAAACTAGTAAAAAGTATTAATAAGGCCGCTTACATGAGGCCATATAAGTTGATATTCATTCTCTTTTTTGCAGTGATGATGGGAGCCTATGCATGCTCTTCTTCTTCTGTGATGGATGATGCTTCAGCAACTCCTGATATTAAACCTGTACCCGTAACAGAAGCAAATGCGCCAACCCCCGATCCGCGGGTTGGTTTAAAAGCAGGATTGTTTGATGCGGGTGAGGCTGCCTGGAATCTGAACATGCTTTCACAAGTACCACCGCCAGAAAATTTTGTTGGAGTAACCAACTCCGATCTTGCTTTTAAAGATAATTATGTATTTCAGGGAAATTATAATGGAGTGATTATTTGGGATATCTCAAATCCAAGATCACCGGAATTAGTTACCGATTATTTGTGTCCTGCTTCCCAAAGTGATGTTTCTGTTTATGGAAACCTGCTTTTTGTATCTGGGGAAGGCTTTAGCGGCCGTCTCGATTGTGGTACCGAAGGCGTGCAGGAAGCAGTAAGCGAAGAACGTCTGCGTGGTATTCGAATTTTTGATATTACCAATGTGGAAGATCCTAAGTACATATCCAATGTTCAAACCTGCCGTGGTTCCCACACGCATTCGGTATTAAAAGATCCGGATGATGATGAAAACGTTTATGTGTATGTATCAGGATCTGCTCCTGTTCGCCCAGAGGAAGAATTGCCGGGTTGTGTAAATGCTCTTCCCGATGAAGATCCTAATTCTGCACTCTTTAGAATTGAAGTGATTAAAGTGCCATTGGATAATCCTCAGGAAGCGGCTATCGTAAATTCACCCCGAATTTTTGATAATCTTGAAGCACCACCCACACACGGATTAGCTCCTATCGAAAAAGCAGAATTAGAAGCTGCCAGAGAAAGGGGAGATTTTGTAGCCTATTTCTGGGGTCGGGATAGAATTCTACCTAATAGAATTGTTAACAGAGTGCTTGCAGGAATTGTTGAATCTCGCGGTGGTGATGAGGTAACAGCCGCTGATAGTGCCTACTTGCACGAAAACCTGCAGGCTATGATTGATGAGCAATTTGGTGGAATTGCAGATAGAGACGAGCGCGGGCCAAATCAATGCCACGACATAACCCTTTATCCTGAAATTGGCCTAGCCGGGGGTGCTTGTGAAGGATATGGACTGCTTCTTGATATTTCAGATCCTGTTAATCCAAAACGAATTGATGCGGTTGCCGATTCAAACTTTTCCTATTGGCACTCAGCAACATTCAACAATGCAGGTGACAAAATACTGTTCACAGATGAATGGGGCGGTGGCGGCCAGCCTAAATGCCGTGAAACCGATCCTATGGAATGGGGAGCGAATGCCATTTTTGAGATTAAAGAAGAAACAATGATCTTTAGAAGCTATTACAAAATGCCGGCTCCTCAAACCTCTGAAGAAAACTGTGTGGCTCATAATGGTTCTTTAATTCCTGTTCCCGGCCGTGATATTATGATTCAGTCCTGGTATCAGGGAGGAATTTCATTGTTTGACTGGACCGATGCCGCAAATCCTATTGAAATTGCATACCATGACCGCGGGCCTATCGATTCCACAAAATTTACGATGGGCGGAAGCTGGTCGGTGTATTGGTACAATGGCGTGATTATAAATTCGGAAATTGCCCGCGGAATGGATGTTTTTGAACTTGAGGCAAATCCGCTGCTCACACAAAATGAAATTGATGCAGCAAATACGGTAAAATTTGATTACCTGAATGCACAGGGTCAGCCTAAGTTTAACTGGCCAACAACTTTTGCACTTGCAAAAGCCTATGTTGATCAGCTTGACCGGGATAATGGACTTTCCTCAAGAGATTTAGCCGAACTCCGTATTGGTATAGCTGCCGCAGAAAAAACTAATGGAGAAGAACGTGCAGAATTGTTGAATGATCTTGCCGGAGATCTTAAGGGCAAAGCGGGTTCAGATAAAGTGAATAAGCTTGCAGAAACATTAAGAGATTTAGCATCAATGTGATTCTAAACTGATCCTGAAGTTTTAAAATTTAAAAACCCCGATCTGGAACTTCCAAATCGGGGTTTTCTTTTTTATAAATCAGGCGAATCTGATCAAAATTCAACGTTTCACAACTGCCAATGTACACCGGGAAGTACAAACCAGTTTCTCATTTTCATCCCGAATTTCACATTCCCACACCTGTATTTTTCTCCCAACATTAACTGGTTTTGCCGTTCCTGTCACCTTTCCTCCCAACTGCACCGATCTGATATGATTAGCATTAATTTCAACTCCTACTACGGTTTGATCCATATCATCCAAATGAAACCAGCCGCCTACCGAGCATAAAGTTTCCGCCAAAGCAACTGAAGCTCCCCCATGCAGTACTCCAAAAGGCTGTACTGAATTTTTATTAACCGGCATGGTTGCCACAAGTTTATTAATACCAACATATTCAAACTCCATACCCAGGGCGTGCCCCATGTGCTTGTGATTGAAGTTAAAATAGATTTCAGCCTTTTTTTTCAAGGCATCTTCAATTATCATAAAATCTTGAATTTGATTAACGCTGTTAAGTTATTAAAATAATGGATGGAATCGCTTTCAAAAGTGCAATGAAAGTGTATCTTACTTTTTACACTCAAACATGATAGGAAAATATTATGAAATACAAACCAACCACAATTTTATCTGTAGTAGCAGAGGGTATAGCTAAAAACAAAACAGGAATATACTCTGCAGTGAAAAGAAACGGGGAATGGATCGAAACCTCGATCGATGATTTTCAGCTGATGGTTCACGATTTGGCATTAGGCTTGTATGAATTGGGCGTAAGAAAAGGGGATAAAGTTTCTTTACATGCCGAAAATAGCACAGAGTGGCTAGTAATTGATCAGGCGGTACTTTCAATTGGAGCGGCATTGGTTCCCATCTATACCACTCAGCCTGGAGATCAGATCAAATACATTCTGGAAAATTCAGAAAGTATCGTCCATTTTGTTTCTACCGATGAAATTTTTGCTGAAACAAAACCACTCATAAAAGAAGTGGATACAGTAAAGGCGATTATTTCAATTTTTGGCTCTGACCATAAAAAACTGAAGACTTTTGATGAGATTCTGGAGATGGGCCATAAACGGGGAGAGGAAGAACCAAATCTATTTGAGAAACTCAGAAATGAGGTTAAACCTGAGGATTTGGCTACTCTGATCTATACTTCAGGTACAACCGGTGTTCCAAAAGGGGTGATGCTAACACACGCAAACATTGCAATAAATACGTTGGCTTCCCACGAAATTTTCCCTTTTGATCCGGCAGAGCATGAGGATCCAAAAGTAATCTCATACCTTCCGCTGGCGCACATGTTTGAGCGAACTGCATCGTATATCTATGCTTTTGCGGGTGTTCCCCCATACTATATTGATGAAGTAGAAGAGATTAAAGCGGATTTTGTATCGGTGAAGCCTATCTATATGGTAACGGTTCCCCGACTCCTTGAGAAAATAGTTACCGGCATTAAAGTTAAGGGACAAGAATTCAGCGGACTTAAAAAACAGCTCTATTATTGGGCTGTGAATTTAGCCGAACATTACGATCCCGAAAATCCACCAGCAAAATGGAAATGGAAAATTGCTGACAAACTGGTGTATGCAAAAATCCGCGAGTTGTTCGGTGATAACATGGTTGGGTTTAATGTAGGTGGAGCTGCTCTATCTCCTAATATTGCCAGATTTATTAACGGTATCGGAATTTATTGTGGTTTGGGTTATGGTCTTACTGAGACTTCCCCCGTATTATCCGGCCCGCCTAAAGGGGAACTGCGAATCGGTTCATCTGGCAAGCCATTGGTGGATATAGAAATTAAGATTGCTGAAGATGGTGAGATCCTCGCTCGCGGACCAAGCATCATGAAGGGCTACTATAAAATGCCGGATAAAACCAAAGAAGTTATTGATGATGATGGATGGTTTTATACCGGTGATATTGGTCATATTGATGAAGATGGATGGCTGTTTGTTACAGACCGCAAGAAATCGTTATTTAAATTATCCACCGGAAAATATGTGGCTCCGCAACCTATAGAAAATGCCCTGGTAAACAGCGGATTTATTGAGCAGGCGGTTGTAGTTGGCAGCAGTCATAAGTTCTGCGGGGCATTAATTGTGCCTAATTGGGAAAACATGAAGAAAAGATTTAAAACCACCGGACATGATTTCCCGACAGAAAATATCACAACAAATAAATATGTGATAAGGCGAATTCAAAAAGAGGTTGATAAAGTAAATGAAGGACTTTCAAAGTGGGAACAAGTGAAAAAATTTATCTTGCTCGAAGATCAGTTTACGATTGAGGAAGGAGAAATCACACCAACATTAAAGGTGAAACGGAATGTCATTAATGATAAATATAAAGAGAAGATCGACAGTATATACGCCGAAGAGGATTAATGAGCTTTGCGTACTTAATATTTTTATGTTTTTTAAATATTACAAAGTGTACTAAGAAATAGTTAGAGAGAATATCTAAAATTATACAATAATAGCATGCAAAAATATTCAATTAAGAAAGTAGCGGTATTAGGTTCTGGTGTGATGGGCAGTCAAATTGCAGCCCATTGTGTTAACGCAGGACTGGAAGTGGTACTTCTGGACCTGAAAAGCGATGATCCTAAGCGCCCAAATAAAAATGTGAAAGAGAGCCTTCAAAAAGCCTCAAAAATGAAACCATCGCCTTTTGGCAGGCCAGATTTTGCAAATAGAATTGAAGTAGGCAATTTCGAGGACGACTTTCAAAAGCTGAAGGAAGCCGATTGGATCTGCGAAGTGATTATAGAGAAAATGGACATCAAAAAAGACATGATGTCGCGTATTGATGAGATTCGTAAGCCGGAAACTATTATAAGTTCCAACACTTCAGGATTGCCCATAAGCGAGATCGGGGAGGCTTGCAGCGAGGAATTTAAAGCCCATTTCCTGGGAACGCATTTCTTCAATCCGCCAAGATATATGAAATTACTGGAGATCATTCCAACGACAAAGACCTCCGAAAATGTAACTAATTTCATGCATCACTTTTGCGAGAAATTTTTAGGTAAAGGGGTTGTGATTTGCAAAGACACTCCGAATTTTATCGCGAATCGAATCGGGATTTTCTCTATTGCTAATATTATGCCTTACTTCTTCAATGGGGATTTCCGGGCTGAAGACATTGATCTGCTTACCGGCACACTCACCGGGTATTCCAAAGCAGCTACTTTCCGGACAGCAGATATGGCCGGACTTGATGTTACTAACCATGTGGCTAATAACTTGTATCCATCTATACCGGATGATGAAATGAGGGATACTTTCAAACTTCCGGAACAATTTCGGAAAATGGTAGATGAAGGAATGATTGGGAATAAAGCCGGAAAAGGATTTTATACAAAACAGGATGGCGAGTATAAAGTTATAAATCCTGAAACAATGGAATATGAGTCGCAGCAGAAGCTGGAAGATTCCATTTTGGAGGAGGCTCAAAAAATAAACGATGTCTCGGTAAGGCTAAATTTTCTTGTTAATTCAGATGGAAAAATCGGGGATTTTATATGGAATGTACACCGTGATTTATTGCTCTATTCAGCAAATCGTATTCCCGAAATCACAGAATCTCCTTTATCCATAGATCGGGCTATGCAGTGGGGGTTTAACTGGCAAATGGGACCATTTCAGCGCTGGGATGCACTTGGAATCAAAGGCGTTGTGGATCGGCTTCAAAAAGAAGGATTAGAAATACCACCGTTAATTTCAGAGATGCTTGAGGCTGGATTTACATCGTTCTATAAAGATGGGAAATTGTATGATCCGGCTTCAAAAACGATGGTTGATATACCTCCGGAAGCCGAAGGTGAGATAAAGATTCATCAAATTAGAAAAGAAAACCCGCCAGTCATGGAAAATGACAGTGCATCGCTTTATGACTTAGGTGATGGTGTTGCCTTGTTTGAATTTCACACACCACATTCAACCTTGGGAGCCGAGTTGGTTCAGTCTCTTTATAAATCCCTCGATATCGTAAAAAAGGATTTTGATGCATTAGTGATAGGTCACGATAGTGATAACTTTGCTTTTGGAGCGAACTTAAAAGAAGCTTTGGCAGCCAAACAAAATGGGGATTGGGAGAGCGTTGTGGAAGCCGTTAATAACTTTCAAAAAACAGCCGTGGCTTTACGCTATGCTCCGTTCCCGGTTGTGTCGGCTCCTTTTGGAAAAACCCTGGGAGGTGGAGTTGAGTTTTGCCTGTACTCCGATAAAGTAGTAGCTCATCACGAACTTTATATGGGGTTAGTTGAAGTTGGAGTTGGATTAATTCCGGCCGGTGGAGGAACTACTGAACTGCTTCGCCGGGCTATGGATAAACTTGAGGGGGAAGCGGATCCTCTGCCATTTATTCGCGAAGTTTTTAAGACTATAGGGATGGCAAAAGTTTCTGAAAGCGCATATCTGGCCAAAGATTTGGGACACCTTAGAAATTCAGATGTTATTGTAATGAACAGAGATTTACTCATCAAAACCGCTAAAGAAGAGGTGATAAATTTAGTGCGGTCTGGGTATCAGTCACCGGCTGAAACTCCGGTTAAAGTGCTTGGCAAAACAGCGTTGGCTGCCATGAAGCTGATGCTTCATATAATGCATGAAGGAAAATTCATCACCGATTACGATAAAGTAGTGGCCGGGCGGGTTGCTTATGTTTTGGCCGGTGGAGATTTAAGTGAAGAACAAGAAGTTCCTGAATACTATTTGTTGAAACTGGAAAGGGAAGCCATTCTCGAATGTCTGCAGGATGAACGAACTGTGGCTCGAATGGAGCATATGCTGAAGAAGGGGAAACCTTTAAGAAATTAGAAATTAAAAATTCAAAATTATGTCAAATAGAGAAGCATACATCGTAGCAGCAGCACGCACGCCTTGCGGAAAAGCCAATAAGGGTTCATTGAGGTTCACACGGCCGGATTCTATGGGCGGTACAGTTGTTAAGGATTTATTAGACAGAACCAAAGGACTGAAACCTGAACAAGTGGAAGATGTGATTATGGGTTGTGCCTTCCCGGAGGCTTCACAAGGGCTTAATGTTGCTCGACAAATTGCTTTGTTAGGTGGTTTGCCCGATGCAGTACCCGGGGTTACAGTGAACCGCTTTTGTTCATCAGGATTACAAACTATTGCCATGGCGGCTGAGCGTATTATGGCTGGTGGCGCGGATATTATAATTGCAGGCGGAGTAGAATCCATGAGTTTAGTCCCAATGGGTGGAGTATCGGTGCAGCCCAATCCCGATCTCGTGGAAAACAAACCAGGGATATATGTAAGCATGGGAATTACCGCGGAAAATGTAGCTGACAAATATAAAGTGAGCCGTCAGGATCAGGACAAGTTTGCGTACAGGAGTCATCAAAGGGCTATAAAAGCCTGGAAAGACGGGAAGTTTGATGAACAGATCACCCCGGTGGAAGTAAAAGAAAAAAAAGTAACAGCAAATGGGGAAGTTGTTGAAGATACGTTCACTTTTAGCCAGGATGAAGGTCCGCGTGCCGATACTTCCGTTGAAGCATTATCAGGCTTGCGTCCGGTATTTAAAAATGGAGGAAGTGTAACGGCAGGCAACTCCTCCCAAATGAATGATGCTGCGGCAGGGGTCGTGGTGATGAGTGGAGAGATGGTGAAAAAGTTTGGGCTTGAGCCAATGGCTCGATATGTTGGGTTTCAGGTAGCTGGAGTTGCCCCTGATATTATGGGTATTGGCCCGGTTGAAGCCGTTCCAAAAGTTTTACAGAAAACCGGACTGAAATTATCGGATATCGATTTGATTGAGTTGAATGAAGCTTTTGCATCACAATCATTGGCTGTTATCAGAGAACTTGGGTTAGAGGAAGAGATCACCAATGTAAATGGAGGAGCAATCGCAATGGGTCATCCACTGGGTTGTACCGGAGCAAAACTTACCACGCAGATTCTTTATGAAATGAAAGACCGAAAATCAAAATATGGGTTGGTTACCATGTGTATTGGCGGGGGCATGGGCGCTGCCGGCATTTTTGAGAATTTAAGTTGACAATCAGAGTTAATTATTCAATAATACGTTCATGGTTAAGAATCCCCACATATTAGAAGCGCTAGAAAAAGAAGAAAGAAAACGAGAAAAGGCTGGTGCTGAAAAGAAGGATTGGTATAAAAAAGCAGATCAAATGTACAAAACCGCTATTTCAATAAATCCA
>JBBDLQ010000088.1:23567-30358 GCA_040878765.1 Balneolaceae bacterium
AATCAAAGTAAAGGCATGTTCAAAGAAGACACACTATCAGGGAAAACCATTTTAATTACAGGCGGGGGCAGCGGACTAGGTTTAGCCATGGCCAAAGGCTTTGCAAGAACCGGAGCTGATATTGCTATATGTGGCAGAACGGAGGAAAAGCTTCAAAAAGCGGTTAACGAAATCAGCGCAGAACGTGAAGGAGCACTTGTAAGATACTATCAATGTGATGTTCGGGATTATGATGGTGTAACATCAATGTTTGAACAGATTATAAAAGAATTTGGCTCTCTGGAAGGATTAGTAAATAATGCAGCAGGGAATTTTTTGTCAGCTTCGGAAGACCTTAGCCCCGGCGGATTCAAAGCTATCGTAGATATTGTTCTTCACGGCAGCTTCAACTGTACACATGTTTTTGGGAATTATCTGATTGATAATAAAAAGGAAGGTTCGGTATTGAATATGGTAACGACCTATGCGGAAGGAACCGGATGTGCTTTTGTACTGCCCTCCGCTTGCAGTAAGGCAGGGGTGTTAGCAATGACAAGATCTTTGGCTTTCGAATGGGCAACATATGGTATTAGATTGAATGCAATTGCTCCGGGACCATTTCCCACTGAAGGAGCGTGGTCAAGATTGGTTCCGCAAAAGATGCTGGAAAAGAAATTTAAAGAAAAGATTCCCTTAAAAAGATATGGCGAGCATGAAGAGCTCGCCAATCTTGCAATTTTTTTAATGTCTGATCTTGCATCATATATGACCGGAGAATGTGTGGTCATAGACGGAGGCGAACGGCTTCAGGCTGGTCAGTTTAACTTTATCGAGGGTTTAATGTCACGAAGTAAACTGAAAAAGATTTTTAAGGCAATGAAGCCGGGTTGATTTCAAATAATTATTATGAAATCACTAATCCCACTAATAGGGCAGTAGCTATAACTACGTAGTAAAATCGTTTTACATTTCGGTCTGGTTTATGCAGGCCAAAAATGTTCTTAAAGATGTAGTGATCAAATCCTAATTTGTAATATTTCTCGTATAATTTTGCTCTCATAATGGCACCTCCTCATATTTGGTGCTTATAATTTTTTAAAAATGTTAGAATCAAGTTGTGCTGTTAACTCTTTATTTGCTTTGATGACCTTTCCGTCAATAATTGTTTCAACAGTAAGTTGTTTACCTTTATAATAAGTTGCCGTAGTGGCAATCTCGTCAGTACCGTATGCAAACAAGAACCATGTTCCATGTGGTTTATATGTGTCACCATCTCTCCAATATTGACCTTGTTGCACCACATCTTTATTACTATCCAAAAAAGTAACGTTGAAAATATTGTCTTCAACATGCGATAAAACACGTTCGTGTTTTTCGTTAGTAACAGATTGTTGTGCAAAAAGGCCGGTTGTTAAAACCAGTGCAAATAGTAAAGTTGAGATAACCGTTTTCATATAATTTTCCTTTATTGGAATCACTCCAATGTTAAGGAATTGTTAACTCAATGTAAATAGAATGTTAATGATTTGTTAACATAAAGTTAACATAGCCCTCAATTAAACTGTGAGAGCCGTTTTTCAATGAGCTCTACCTGGGAGGCAAGCTGGTAGGCATCATAACTGGTATAAGGAGTTTCCTTATTCATTTGAACAGATTTCAAAAACATTAGAGCAGCTTTTTCGGCTGATTTAGCAGGATCAAAACTTTGCTTTTCGAAGAAGAGATGATTGCCAGAATTTAGCCGGCCTATTCTGATAGTTTGGGTTGAAACCTGACATTCCAGAATTTCATTTTTAGTTGATGCTATTCTTTGATGTTTATTATCAACAGCCCCGGTATATATTTTAATATCTGCTGTAGAACCATTATCAAACCGAAGAAAAATATGTACGGCTATAGGTTGATTTGTACCCAGTTTAATTTCTTTTGCTTCAATATGATGAAGACCGCTATCCTGCCATTTCATACATAATCCCAGTTCATCGATCCATAAATGACGAAATTCGTCTTCAGTGTTTAAAAATTGGGTATGGCTGACTTCTCTGTTTATACTCAGCATAGTAGGACGAGCCATTCGATCCATCATCCATTGGGTAGCAGGGGCAAGAGTTGGCCAGTGAGAAAATTGAACTTGTACACCGGCTTCTTTTGTTGCCCGGTAAATTTTTTCCAGCTTTTCAACATCTGTTGGTTGCCGGGATATTAGAAAGCAGTTTAAACCTAATTGAATACCCTGTAATAGTATATCCAGATTTTGGTCGGTTTCATCCACTAAAAGGCATGCATCTACTTTTCCTACTTCAGAAATATATGGACAAAGTTCTACTTCCTGTACAATTTGATGAGGACGTAAGTGTTGTTCCCAGGCAACCGCTCGTTTAGCATCTCCTACAATTCCAACTTTCATAAAGGTTCCATGATTTATTGGAGCTCAAGATGCTAAGGAGCAATGAATTTTACAAGAGAGGCTTTAATCAGGCATAACAATAGCGAGAATAAAGTAAACAAGAACGGCTGTCCCAAAGCTGGAAACAAGGATCAGTGCAAAAATGATACGAACAAGGGTAGCGTCCCATCCAAGATATTCCGCAAAGCCACCGCAAACGCCTGCAAGCATTTTGTCGGTACGAGATTTTCTGAGTTTAGCTGGCATGATGATAGAATTAATTTGATTATAATCTAAGGTGTTGGTACGCCACTTAAAAACAGATGTTGCAAAAAAGTTCAAATAAAAAAAGCGGAGCATTAAAAAACTCCGCTTAGTAATTTACAAAATAAAAATACTAACCATCAGAGGGTGGGGGTGGCGGAGGATTGGATAGCTCATCAGTACTGAAATCGGAATCTTCCAATTTAAAATTAATGGATAATGCGTACTGAACTCTTACCGGCTTACCCCTCTGAATGCCCGGTGTAAACTCAGCATGGTTAACTGCTTTAAGAGCTTCTTCATCGGCACCGCCACCAATTCCCCGAACTACTTTTGCATTTTCAACTTTTCCGGTTTCATTAACTATAAACTGAACGGTAACACGGCCCTCAATACCAGCCCGGCGAGCCAATTCCGGGTATTCGATTTTACTTTGGAGTGCCGCCATACCACCTTTTAGCTTTGGCATTTCTTCAACTACAACAAAGTAATCTCCGAGATCTTCTTGTTCGTTAGGCGAGGGGGGTGGCGGAGGCATTTGAGCTAATGCATTCTCCATTCGATAAAGTAAAAAATCATTTGTTTTTACATCTGGAATGTGGCTGACCCAAACCGGAGCGCTTGATATTCCAGGCATAATTTCACTTGAAGAGTTTAATTCTATGTTGAGTTCATTTAATTTAAAAGACAAGGTATTTCCATCAATTTTACCGGCTTGTATACCACCTTCAAATTGCCGGGGGGCTACTTTAAATAATCCATACTCAGTAATAAATTGAATTGCACCCAATCCACTTACTTTGAATCCCCGGGCATTCTTTGTATTAATTTCAATGCCATTTATAGTTACTGTTGGTTCCTGAATATGAATTTCTGTCTGTTCCAGCTCCTCATTGGAAACAACTTCAGGCCCGCGTAAATCAGAGCAGGCGATTGGTAGTGTAATCCCAACAATCATCAGAATCAAAAAGGTGATGCTTTGCCGGAAAGAGGCTTTGTGTAGTTTGTGATATTTCATGGTTTTAATCCGTTTTTTTAAGGTTGTGTTTTTAACTGCCATGCTCACTGACAACCTTCCTGCGCCGTTACCAAGCGGAACTAATTCATATAAGAGATTGGCGTAGGATTTTATGGAGAATCCGGATTTGGAAAGCACTTCCTGATCACAGGAAATTTCGCGATAGGTATCAATTTCTTTATTACCGTAATGAATGAGCGGATGGAACCAAAACAGGGATTCGATCATAGCTAAAGCAAGTTGTAGCAAATAATCCCCGCGTTTTATGTGAATAAGTTCGTGCTCAATTGCCATATTCAGCTTTTCCGGCTCATTCTGAAGAATTTTGGGAAGAACAATTACCGGCTGCTTCCATCCAAAAGTAAATGGAACCAGCGGGTGATTATGAAATGCCAGCCTGACATAATTAAAGTTGGACTGTTGATTCGGATAGACTTCCTTCAAATTAGTAAGGGTTAAATTCTTGTACAGTGATTTTAATGCTATATAATTACTAAACAGCCGACCAATCATAAAAAAAGAAATGAGTCCTGCCACTACAGTACCAATCCCGATCAAAAATATAGGCTCTGTCCAGTTTATAGAAATTGTTTCGACGCCGGAATTATTTCCTGTTGTTATTATCTCAATAGGATTAGTAACTACAAATAGAGCTGTTTCAAAATTAGAAGATGAAAACCATTTCGGGATCTCTCCCATAAAACCTGAAACCCCGATTCCAAATGGAAGGGATAATAAAGCCGCAGTGCGTAAATGATAATGAAACAGTGGGTTAAGATTTTTACGCTTGCTTAACACGAAAAATGCGATTGCGCAGCAAATGGTCCATATACCTAACGGAAACCAAAAAACATCCAGGCTTGTATGGCCAATTTCTTTTAGATAATAGATCAGTTGATACATTTTCAATCCCCCATTTCATCAATCATTTTACGAAGCTCTTTAAGTTCCTCATTACTTAGGTTTTCCTTTTTCACTAAGGTTTGCACCAGGGCCGAGGCCGAGCCTTTAAATACTTTATCAATCATACCTGAAACCAGGTTAGATTGTACTTCCTGAGGGTCTTTTCGGGCACTATACACATAGGTATTCCCATCCTTCCGGTATTTTAGAAAGCCCTTATCGTTTAAATTTTTCATAACGGTCATTACAGTGGTATAGGCAACTTTTCGTTCTTTCAGGATCAGCTCCTGAACCTGGGCTACCGTTGCTTCTCCCAGTTCCCACACATGATGCAGGATTTCCATTTCCGTTTCTCCAAGGGGTGTCAGTGATTTTCGCATGGCAGTAATATGAATTAGTTAGTACTAATATAATAGTATTAAATAAAAAATCAATAAATTTTTCTAAATAACTGATTTGATAAGTTGAAGAGCTTCTTCGATTGATTTAGCCTGGTGCAATTCTGAAAAATTGAATTTCTGAAAGAAATTAATGGATTCAGAAGTTTGATTTAGAAGTATAATTGGTTTCCCGGTTTTGATGGCCAATGCTATTTCAGAAGTGGTTCCCGGACCCGTTCCAATTCCAACCACAACATCAGATGTAAGCACATTGATAATATTGCGGGCATGGCCCATTCCTGTTTTTATGGGGATATCAACATATTCGGATTGGCCGGTTCCATCTTCAGAAGGCAAAACCCCGATCGTAGTACCACCCACCGACTTCGCACCTTTCATTGCAGCTTCCATAACCCCGGAGGCTCTCCCACCGGTCAATACGATATATTCCTGTTTGGCAAGTAATTTGCCAACTTTGGTTGCTGTCTCTTTATCTGAGAAAGTAGCCCCTTCACCCGGACCCATAATTCCTATGATTTTCTTTTTTTCCATATCTGATAATAAGTTATAAGGGGCAAATAATCGAGTAACGGAACGCTGCAACGCCAATTCTTCATTTCATTAGCATGAGCCGAATATATCTTACCCATATCGATAACAAAATTCCTGGAGTGGACCTGTCGGTTCATAGAAAAACTGTATTTATTTTGCACGACCAGCTTAATTTAGATTCATGGCCCAGCTGGATCAGAGATGAAAAACCGTTGCTGATATTTATGGAGTCAGCCAAAAAGGGCAATGAACTTCCTTACCACAAAAAAAAGGCGATCTATGTATTTAGCAGCATGCGCCATTTTGCCCTGGAATGTGCGGAAGCAGGATTCCCGGTTCATTACCATTCTACAAAAAACCACTTTGATGATGGTTTGATGGAGATCTTGACCGACCATGAAAACCTTAACCTCTCTTACATGATTCCTTCCGAATGGGATTCGAGAGAACGGCTTCAAAAAGTAAAAGTTGAATTTGGAGAAAGGATCGAGAAAATCCCTAATAACTTTTTTCTGGCAGATGTTGAGGAATATAAAGAACGGGTAAAAGACGGCTGGCTAATGGAGTATTTCTATCGGGAAATGCGCAAGAAAACCGGCTATCTGATGAAAGGAGATCAACCTGAAGGCGGCGAGTGGAATTACGACGAGCAAAATCGTGAGAAGCTGCCCAAAGATCACCCGGTTCCTGAAATCGTGGAAACGGAAGTGGATGAGATCACCAAAGAAGTCATTGAAATGGTGGAAAAGTGGTACGGAGATAGTTTCGGGAAAAGTGAGAATTTTACCTATGCAGTTACGCGAAGACAAGCATTATATAGACTGAACGAATTTATTGATGAGCGGCTGGATGAATTCGGACCATATGAAGATGCAATGGCGCAGGGAAAATATGATTTGTTTCATTCCCATCTGTCCTTGTATATGAACAACGGATTGCTCCTACTTAAAGAGATCTGTGATAAAGCAGAAGAAGCCTATTATGAAGGAAGGGCGAGGCTAAATTCCGTGGAAGGATTCATCCGGCAGATCATAGGCTGGCGAGAATATGTTAGAGTGTATTACGAGGCCATGATGCCGGAAGTGCGGGAAGTCAATCACT
This sequence comes from Balneolaceae bacterium, assembly GCA_040878765.1. GTDB lineage: Bacteria > Bacteroidota > Rhodothermia > Balneolales > Balneolaceae > Gracilimonas. Next base: position 30,151 of record JBBDLQ010000088.1, read on the forward strand.
TTAATTTCACCAATAAACTGCCGGAAATGTATTGGTCGGGCAAAACGAAAATGAATTGCATGAGTGAATGCCTGAAACCGGTGATCGAAAACGGATATTCGCATCACATTCCACGACTGATGGTGCTCAGTAATTTCAGTAATCTGACCGAAACCGATCCCAGGGAACTGAATCGATGGTTTCACCTGGCTTATGTGGATGCCTATGA
>JBBDLQ010000089.1:0-4718 GCA_040878765.1 Balneolaceae bacterium
TGGAGCTTGGGAACGAGGGTGAAAAAGATATTGGCACTGTTTGTTTTTGGGTGAAGCTTTGGGGTGTTGTGTTCCGGCTACCCCGGGTTGCGCCTGTTTTTCCCCTTCCGGGAAATTACAAACAGGCTTACCCGGGGTTATTAATGTAAGTCCCCATTCGGGGACGGCCTGTTCAATATTGTCACCGAATTATCTAACTCCTACAAGGATGACCCCAGATACAGGAAATAGATTTTTTCGAAATAGTAAAGTGCTGGGTTTTTGCCAAAGGCATCCCGTTGGGGAAACCCTGGGCAGGAACCAATAAAAGCCCCACACAAAATTTATGTATGGGGCTTTTGCTCATATTTAGAAATTCTAAATTCTAAAATAAATTAATTAGAAGCTGCTGATTTTACTTCCAGAAGCTCAACTTTAAAGATCAATGTTTCATTAGGTCCGATTGGACTTCCCTGAGGAGCATTAGCACCATAAGCCAATTCAGCGGGGATGTAGAACTCATATGTGGCTCCTTCTTTCATCAACTGCACGCCTTCTGTCCAGCCGGGAATAACACGATTAAGAGGGAATTCGGCGGGTTGGCCGCGTTCGTACGAGCTGTCAAATACCTCCCCATCAATCAGAGTTCCTTCATAATGAACACGTACAACATTTGTTGCAGCAGGAGAGGCACCGTCACCTTCTTCAATAACTTTGTACTGAAGCCCTGATTCGGTTTCTACCACACCTTCTTTTTCTTTGTTTTCTTCAAGAAAGGCTCGTCCGGCTTCAGTGTTTTCAGAACTTTTTTTCTCAGATAATTCCTGCAGATAATCATTAGTTACCTGATAAATTTCATCTTGAGTGAGCAAGCCGTCTTCACCGGTTAGTCCGGTATTCATACCTGCGTTGTAATTATTATTGTCGAGTTCTTCAACTCCCTCACGCCCCAAAAATGTTCCGTTTTGATACCCCAGGGCGTAGCTTACGCTATCAAGTTTGGTTTCGAGTTCAGCTTCATAATTTCCGCTTTGAGGCTGATTACAAGCGCTTAAAAGTAAAGTGGCACTCAAGCCAATACCAATGAAAATATTTTTAAATGACATGTTTTATGTATTGAAATTTTAAAATTTTTGTTCGGTCATATTTATTGACTTTAAAATAAGGGAAATCGCAGCAAAGTGGAATAAATAATCATGTAGATGTGTATATTGTAGGATCATAAAAAATTTCACAACAGACGAATACATTGACTTTTAACGATTTTGACTTTCACGACGAGATTAAAGCCGGACTGAGAGATATTGGATATACTGAACCAACTCCCATACAAGAACAAACCATACCCATAATACTGGATAAAAAAGATCTGATTGGGGCGGCACAAACGGGAACAGGTAAAACCGGGGCTTTTGTAATTCCAATTCTAAACCAGATTTTAGATAATAAATCTGAATTTACTCAGGCATTAATTTTATCACCCACCCGTGAACTTGCCCAACAGATTGATGAGCAGATCTTTGCTCTTGGATATCATACCGGGATTTCATCCGCAACAATAATTGGGGGAGAGGATTTTGGCAAACAAGCCAAAGCAATCCGGGCTGGCATCGATATTATTGTAGCTACACCGGGCAGATTGATAGACCAAACCAAAGTTTTGGATATTGATTTCAGCCACATTAAATACCTGGTGCTGGATGAAGCTGACCGGATGTTGGATATGGGATTTTTACCGGATGTCACAAAAATCATCCAAAAACTTCCCAACAAACGGCAAACATTGCTATTCTCTGCAACTATGCCTGAACAAATTAAACAGCTTGCCCGGGAATTTATGAACGATCCGGAGAAAATTGAGATCGCCATAGAAAAACCATCAGGCAGTATAAGTCAGCGTGCATATTTTGTAGAACAGCGCGAGAAACTGGAATTGGTACAGGATATACTTGATGAACTGGAATGGGAATCGTGCCTGATTTTTTGTGCAACTAAACGCGGTGTGGATGAACTTGAACGATTGTTGGTAAAGAAAGGCATTGAAGCCGGCAGTATTCACGGCGACCGCGATCAGGAGCAGAGAAATAAATCGCTGCATGAGTTTAAAAGCGGAAATGTTCCGGTTATTGTAGCAACAGATGTTCTTGCCCGCGGAATTGATATCGATAATATTTCGCTAATCATTAATTTCGATGTTCCCCGTCAGGTTGATGATTATGTGCACCGAATTGGAAGAACCGGCAGATATGATAAGACCGGTATTGCGATAACCTTTGTGAATAAAAAAGACCGAAGAGCTTTTTCTGCCATTCAGGATAAGGTTGGAGATCAGCTAGAGATTTTGGACATGCCTTCAAATAAAAAGTCCGTTTCACAAGATAAAAAGAAAGAAAAAGCTCTTGTACGCAAAAAAGCCCCTAAAAAGGTAAAAGAAGAGGAGAAAAAAGAGGAACTTAAAAAGGAATCCGAAAAACCAACTGAAGAGAAGAAGGCGAAAAAGCCAGCTAAGCAAAAACCAAAAAAATTAGCCTCCAAAGAAATTGCTGAGGCAAATAAAACGGTTCAAAATCTGAAAAGCGTGGACGTGGTTTTAAAAGGAAATCAAAAAGCGGAAACCGAGTCTAAACCCAAAAAAGAACCAAAGGCTAAAAAAGCAGCATCTAAAAAAGCTGAACCTAAAAAGAGTGATACTCCTCAAATTCCTGCAGAACGTATCAAAAAAGCTACGAAGCGAAATCAGAAATCGCTGAAGCCGTCAAAAGGTTTATGGGGTTTAATTAAGGCTTTATTTTCCTGATTTATATTTGGTGAATAAGCCATAGTTTTACAATCTGTTAATTTTAGCATTACTGTTTTCTGACACCTTCAAAAGAAAAAGACCATGAAAAAAATACTTAGCCTGATTATAGTTGTGTCCATTTCAATGGCATGCCAATCACCAGAACAAGAATATAATACGGATGTAATTGAGATCAATAAATCTCAATCTGATGTGCGGGAAATGTTGCCCTTAGTTGAAAACACGACTGTTAAAAATGTGATTTTTTTAATTGCTGATGGTACTGGGGTTGCACAAATAACTTCTGGCCAATTTGCTATTGTGGGTACTGAGGGGCGTTTACACATGCAAACGATGCCAGTTACCGGATTTGTACAAACAAACTCATCAGATAATTTAATAACCGATTCAGCCTCAGGAGCCACGGCCTTTTCCTGTGGTTTGAAAACCTATAATGGTGCAATCGGCGTGGACCCTAATGGAACTCACTGCAAAACCATTTTAGAATTAGCCGAGGAAATGGGATTAAGTACCGGGTTGGTATCAACTTCATCAATAACCCATGCCACACCTGCAAGTTTTGCAGCCCATGTTGAGAAAAGGAGTATGCAGGAAGAAATTGCGGAAGATTTCCTGGATTCCGGAGTGGAAGTATTTTTAGGGGGAGGAGTTAAATGGTTCTCAGCCGATCAGCGGTCTGATTCCCTGGATTTATTTAGTCGGTTTACAGATGCGGGTTACCAGGTTTTATTGAATGAGGATGACCTTCAGAACTCTGATTCAGACAGGGTATTAGGACTTTTTGCTAATGATGGCTTGGAGCGAAAGGAAGGAGAGCCTTCCTCAGCAGAAATGACCCAAAAAGCCCTGGATATCCTGAGCACTAACGAGGATGGCTTTTTCCTGATGGTTGAAGGAAGTCAAATTGACTGGGCCGGACATGATAACAACTCCGAATATTTACTACGTGAAATAGAAGACTTTGACAATGCTGTAAAAACAGCCCTTGATTTTGCTCAACAAGACGGTGAAACTTTGGTTGTGTTAACCTCAGATCACGAAACAGGTGGTATGACCTTGCAAAGGCAAAGGGCAGCAGGTGATTCTTTAGAAATATTTTGGACCTCTGGTAGTCATACAGGAACGCCTGTACCGCTGATGGCTTATGGTCCAAACGCACTCGAATTTATGGGCTGGAGAGATAACACCTATGTAGGAAAGAAAATGGCTGAATTATTAAAATTGGGAGAATTACCCATACTTATTGAGGAGTAATTATAGGTTCAAGAGTTGAGAAGTGATATTATTACATTTTGGCGTTACCCACGCCTCTTTTTTTGTCCTCTTTTTTAAAATAGAGGGTGAAGATAGTGCCCGGATTTTGATTTTTATATTCAAATTCTCCTCCTAATTGTTCGCTAAGTACTTGTATGAGGTGATAACCCAGTGACGCTTCTTTCACTATATTATTTTCTAAAATGCCTTTTCCATCATCGCTTATCTCCATATGAATTTTATCACCTGATTCACTTAACAGAAACTTAATCTCGCCTGAATCTTTGTTTGTAAATGCATGTTTAAAAGCATTGGTTAATACTTCATTTACAATAAGTGAAGCGGGAATTGCCTGATTGATATTGAGTGTAACTTTTTTACAATTAATATCTATTTCAATTTCTTTATCAGTTTTCAGGGTATCAGATACATTTTCGATCAATTTTTTCATGGTTTCGGAAAATTCCAGGCGGGAAAAACTATTGGATTGATATAGAAGCTCATGTACGGTAGCCATGGTTTTAATGCGAAACACACTGTCGTATAATTTCGCTTGCAGATCTTTATTATCTGATTCAAACGCCTGCAGCTGCATCATCCCTGATACCACGGCAAGATTATTTTTTACCCGGTGATGGATTTCGGCCAATAAGGTTTCTTTTTCAGCTAATGATGATTGTAATTC
>JBBDLQ010000090.1:0-18534 GCA_040878765.1 Balneolaceae bacterium
TTTGTAGGAAAATCATGGAAAGTGGGCGGCAATGAGACTACCTGGGAAATGATCCCATACGACGTTCAGCTGATTGGAGCAATTGTTCTGCATCAGGGAAGAATTGCAGAGATGAAAACGGGTGAAGGTAAAACCCTTGTGGCTATCTTCCCTGCTTACCTGAATGCGTTGGCCGAAAAAGGCGTCCATATTATTACGGTAAACAATTACCTGGCTATGCGTGATGCCGAATGGAACGAACCGATTTTTAATTTCCACGGATTACATGTGGATTGTGTGGATCGTTATCAACCCAGTACCGAGCAGCGCCGAAAAGCCTATAAAGCCGATATCACTTATGGTACCAATAACGAATTTGGCTTCGATTACCTTCGCGATAACATGGTGATTGAACAGGAACAACTCGTGCAGCGCGAACATCACTACACCATTATTGATGAGGTTGACTCTATTCTTATTGATGAAGCCCGTACTCCGCTGATCATTTCGGGGCCGGTTCCTCAAGGAAATCAATCCGATAAATATGTGGAAATGAAGCCCCGCGTTGAATCTCTGGTTCTGGCACAGAAAAAATTGGTGGCAAACCTGGTTTCAGAAGGAAAGAAATTACTGGAAGAGGGTAATGAAGAAGATGCCGGCCTTGCCCTGTTTAGAGCCGTTCGGGGATTTCCAAAAAATTCACAACTCCGAAAACTTCAGCAGGATCCAAAAATTCAGAAATTGATCCAGCGAACCGAATCGTTCTACCTGCAGGATAATGCCAAAAATATGCCGGTAGTGGATGAATACCTGTATTATGCAGTTGATCCTAAGATGAATTCCATCGAGATGACTGAACAAGGCCGGGATTACATCACTAAAAAAGGTGAAGATGAAGACTTTTTCATAATTCCTGATTTGGGCGAAGAAACAGCCGTAATCGAAACTGAAATTGAGGAACTCGAGAAAGAAAAAATCGAGGAAATTAAAAATAATGAAGAGTTTAGTGAAGATTACATAGAGAAGAAAATAACAGAAACCAAACAGGAGATCCGGCAAGAACGGGAACGCAGATTCAATGAACTGCATCGTAAATTTGCCGAACGGGGCGATCGTATTCATACCGTAAATCAGCTTTTGAAAGCATATACTAATTTCGAGCGGGAGGAGGAATACATTGTTCAGGATGGTAAAGTAAATATTGTGGATGAGCATACCGGGCGAGTGCTATCCGGGCGCCGTTATTCTGATGGATTACATCAGGCTATTGAAGCCAAAGAAGAAGTAAAAGTGGAAGCATCCACTCAAACCTATGCCACCATCACCTTGCAGAATTATTTCCGGATGTATAATAAACTGGCCGGTATGACCGGTACGGCAGAAACGGAAGAGGGTGAATTCAATGAAATTTATGAACTGGATGTAGTTGTGATCCCAACAAATAAGCCTATTGCACGGGATGATAAAGAAGATCTTGTTTTCAAGACCAAGCGTGAAAAATTCAACGCTGCTATTCAAAAAATTGAAGAGTATCACAAAAAAGGTCAGCCGGTTTTAGTAGGTACTACCAGCGTAGATGTATCTGAAACCATGAGCCGTATGCTGCAGCGCGCCGGCATCCCCCATAATGTATTGAATGCAAAGCAACATGCCCGCGAAAGTGAAATTGTAAAACAAGCCGGAGAGATTGGTGCCGTTACCGTAGCCACTAACATGGCTGGCCGTGGTACCGATATTAAACTCGCCAAAGGTGTGAAGGAAAAGGGCGGTTTGGCTATTTTGGGAACCGAACGCCATGAGTCTCGCCGTATTGACTTGCAGCTTCGCGGACGTGCAGGCCGGCAGGGCGACCCTGGTGAAACTCAATTTTATGTTTCCCTGGAAGATGATTTAATGGCATTGTTTATGTCGGACAGAGTGGCCAATGTAATGGATAAACTCAGCTTTGAAGAAGGCGAAGTTATTACTCACCCGTGGATCACCAAATCCCTGGAACGGGCACAGAGTAAAGTTGAACAGAATAACTTCAGTATCCGAAAGCGGCAACTTGAATATGATGATGTACTTAACAATCAGCGTAATGTAATTTATGCCCGCAGAATGCACGCACTTTCCGGCGAACAATTGCGAACCGATATCATGGACATGCTGGATGATCTGGTAGAATCACTTGTTCAGGAACATGTGGCAGCCGGCGATTATGAAGGACTACATGAAAACATCTTACGCCATCTTGCAGTTGATGTAGAATTTGATCAGGAGGCATGGTTCAAAATGAACGAGCGTGATCTTGCTGATACCATTATTGATAAGGCGCTTGAAATGTATCGCAAGAAGGAAGAGCGCATGGCGAAGCCTCTGTACCAGGTGATGCAACGAATTAATGAAGCCAATCCAGAGAACCGGCCTGACAAAATACAGGTGATCTTTACGGATGGAATTCGCAGAATGCGCATTGTTGTAGATGTAGAAGCTGCTCTCGAAAATGAAGGCCGGGAAGTAGCCCGGTCACTCGAAAAAAGTGCTATCCTTTCCATCATCGATCAAAAATGGATGGAACACCTTCGTGAACTGGATTCCGTTAAGGAAGGTATAGGGCTGCGATCTTTTGCTCAGAAAGATCCGCTCCTTGAATATAAACGTGAAGCATTTGATATGTTTAAAATGCTGCTGGATGATATAAATCAGGAAGCTATTTCCCTTATTTGGAAAGCTGTTCCGGAAGTTCAGGCCGAGGAATCCAAACTGCAACAGGCACAAAAACAAAAATCACGGTTTGATACTTCTGCCATGGAAACGCAACACGCCGATTCCACTGGAATGGGGCTCAAAGCGCCTCAACAGAACGGCGGTAAACCACAGGGTGGTAACGCAAAACGTAAACCCGTTGAAGTGGCTGAAGAACCCGGACGAAATGATTACGTGACTGTTCAAAATATGAATACCGGCGAAACCAAAGAGATCAAGTGGAAATACGCTAAACGCATGGTGGATGAAGAAGGCTGGATTTTGGTGGAAAAGTAAATTTGATCTAAAAAAACAGTAGGGGCGCATTGCAATGTGCATTTACTGTTTTTAAAATCATCCTCATGCTATGTACCTATTAATTTTTTCGCTATGTTTATGATCGCATTAAACCAACAAGGTATTCGTGGAAGTATTAGGGATTGATATTGGAAGTTACGGGATCAAAGGAGCTATTGTAGATACCGAAAAGGGAGAGATAGTATCCAAAAAAAGAACCACGGATAAAATTGAGGACACCCGTCCGCATAAACTGATTTCCAAACTGCATAAAGTGGTCAAAAAATTTGAATGGGATGGCCCCATTGGTTGTGCTTTCCCTGCAGCAACCAGCCGCGGAATAGTGTTGTCAACAACCCGGATGGATCAGGGATGGGTTGATGCCGATGCTGATCATCTTTTTGCAGAAATCACCGGGTGTAATGTTAGTGTAATTAACGATACAGATGCTACCGGCCTGGCCGAAATGAAATTTGGGGTAGGTAAAGGTCAGCGTGGCACTGTTATCGTATTATCGGTAGGAACGGGAATTGGTTCTTCAATTTTTGTGGACGGTATACTGGTTCCAAATACGGAATTGGGACAAATAGAAATAAAAGGTATTACTATTGAAGAAAGGGCCTCTAACCGAGCCAGAAAAGAAGAAGGAATTCGTAAAAAAACCTGGGGTAAAAGGCTGCAGTTAGTTCTCGAACAATATGAACGCTTATTCCATCCGGATCTATTTATACTTGGTGGACAGCTAAGTAAAAAAGCAGACAAAACCTTTCCTTATATCAAGATAAAAACTAAGTTTAAAGCTGCCAGCTTACTAAATAATGCAAGCATTGTTGGCGCAGCGTATTATGCAGCCTCCGTTCAGCTGGAAAATAAAGAGTTTTATAAGTGAGAATAGGTCATTCATTAGAATGCAATGCTACCCGGTTGCCTTCGCTATCAATAATCACTGCCATATAGCCATTATCTTCCGTTATTAATCGCTTGGCGATTGAAATTTTTCCACCTGCTTTTTCAACCCTATCTAACACAGTTTGTAAATTAGGATTGGCATTCAAATACAATAATGGTCCTTTGTTTTCACTTGGAATATACCAGTCCTCATGTTGAATAAGGGTACCTCCCACCGTTCCGCTTATTGCAGGAAAAAGAGCCATCTTTAGCCCGTCTCCAATATCCAGGATTGGCATTTCAAAACTAAAGATAGTTTCATAAAACTTCTTTGCCCGTTCAATATCATTTGCCGGAATCTCGAACCAATTTATTGCATTTTTCATCTTTTCGTCAACCTATAGTATTTTTTTATTGCCCGATAGTAGGTTTTGGTAAGATTAAATTCAAGACCGGGCTTTCTGTAGCAGGAGATTCAATTGCTCAGCTTCTTCTTCTGAAAGCCTCTTAAACTTATCATCTAAATGTTGCATTCGGTCATCAACCTGCGCAATAAGCCGGAGACCTTCATACCTGATAAATACCTGAACCAGCCTTCCATCTTCCGGGTTTTTCCGTTTTCGCACCAGGCCTTTTTCAATCAAACGGTCCACAAGACGGGAAGTATCCGAGCTTTTATCGATCATTTTAGCCTGAATTTCCTTTGTAGACATTGGCTCATTATTGGCTTCTTTCAATACCCGAAGTATGGTTAGCTGTTGCTGGGTGATATTGAATTCTTCCAAAAAATCTTTAAGGGTATTTCTCAGCCAAACTTCCGTTTCGCAGATATTGATCCGAAGTTTTTGCCATACCTGTGCTTCCGTACTTAATAATGCTGAGGTGCTCATTAAATTTAATTTCGTTTTATGTAGATGATTTAATTGCGCGAAATATAATGTCTTACCATTAATGTTCAAACACGGATAATAAAATGATATTCTTCAAAACCGCCGATTTTAGCTAACCGGACGTTTTAAAGCAACTTATTTATTTCTATGAAGGCGAAATGGGTTATCCTACACAATTTACACAGCGTGTGGTGTGAGGCATATATTCAAGCCGCCCAAAAGGAATATCATTACCACACTTAGTGCATACTCCAAATTTATCTGACGTTGAATTCTCCAGGGCTCTTTCCAGTTTTTTCAGCTCTTGTTTTTTCTCTCTCAGGGATGATTCATTAATGGTTTTATTATTGATGGCATCCATTCTTGAAATCCGGCCTATGGAAGCATCAAGAGGAATTGGTTTGACCAGTTCTTTTAGTTCAATAATATCCTCTTTGGTTTCCTCGATACGGGAGGTAATAATCTCTATAAGTTTCTTCTTTTCAGTTTCTGTCATAGAGGAAAGATAATGAAGAGCCTACAACCAACCAATTCATTCCACCGATTCAATTAATTGCCATAATTCACTTTTAACAATATCACGTGTGGCATAAATAGCATTAAACATTTCATTGATATCAGATCCAGGCATCACGCTTTTTATAAGTTCATTCGTAAAACCGTACTCAATATCACTGACCTTATCAAAATAATCTGCAGTGGCAAAATTATATCCATAATTAATTCCTCCGGGTTGCAATAGCGAAAATGTTCGCCAGCTGTGCATTTCGCCTTTATTTATTCGTTCCTCGTGCAGAGGCCGTGCCATATCATTTTCGAGCGTTAAATACTCAGCTTCCTTTCCGGGATTTACCATCATATAATTCATGACCATAAAAGTACTGACAGGCTTACCAGAGATACTCATAATTTCTGCCTCCGTATCCCATAATTCTGAAAATTGATGGGTTACAAAGTCTGCAGGTTTATTAACCTCATCCGCATTAATAGTTGCCAATTTCTTTTTCACTCTATCATTTATCTCTATAACTGCATCCAGGTTATTATATGTTGTAACTATAGCGTAATTATAATCACTCATTTCCCCACTGGGATAAAGTACTTTGTAAAAAAACAATCCCGTCATCTTTTCGGGGCCTGCTTCATTTTCGTAAACCGACTTCCATTCTGAACTCACCATATTTTCAAATTCCGAAAAATTCCCGGCATCAACTTTTAGATAATCAATATGGAGATATGCCCCTTCTTCCGTTTGCGAAAAGCTTTGACCAAAAATTATAACGGTAAAAACACACGTAAATAATGCAATCCTTTTCATACCAACCTCCGATAATAACTTTTCAGGTTTTATACATCTAAAAGTAATACAATCCCGCACAAATTCAAGTCTTATTGATATATATAAAGCAGAAACAAGCCCATGACATTTAAAAATTTACATAAAACTCTTGACAAATTTTCAGTTCAAATTTACGATTGCCTATATTCAATAAAATTAAAATTTGTAATCAGGAGGAATAATGAATAATTCTCAATTTCGAAATTGTACTCTCTGTTTTAGTCTTATTTTTGCGTTTATTTTTGGACTGTCTGAAGTGATTTTTGCCCAAAATGGATTGACGCCAGCTCAGCTATCTAAAATCCAAAGTGTAGGATCTGTGTATCTCGCACAGAATGGGGAAATGGCCGCTTATACCTTAATTGTACCTGCCGACCCGCTGAAAGAAAATACCACAGCAAAGTCACATTTATATTTACTCGATCTGGAAACTGAAGAAACCAAACCTTTAATCACAGACCGAAGTGTTAGCGGCATTTCATTCAGGCCAAATTATAACACTATTACTTATATAGATAAGAAAGAAGGCGATGATACCCGTTCTATATATGAACTTTCAGTGGAAAGCGGAGAATCTGAAAAACTATATGCCTTTAAAACGAATATTTCAGGATATGAATGGGCACCGGATGGAGATCATTTGGTATTCCGGGCTTCGGAACCTAAAGAAAATGTGGAGTCGCCGCTTCCATACAAACCGGAGATTTACGAAGAAAACCTCACCAACACCTGGGCTTACATACAAAATGTAGCCATGGAAGGCCATATGCCTCACCGTTTACCTGTGGATGGGACTGTAAGTGCCGCACATTGGAGCCCGGACCAAACTAAAATTGCGTTGGCAGTGGCCCCAACACCGCTGGTTGATGATTTCTACATGAGTCAAAGAATTTATATAGTGGATCATGAAAGCCGTGATGTATTGGCAGAAGTAGATCATGTGGGAAAACTTGGTCAGTTTACCTGGAGTCCTGAGAGCGATAAAATTGCTATGATTGCAGCTGCTCATATCAATGATCCGATAGATGGGCGCTTGAAAATGGCAGATCCTGAAACAGGTTCAACTTCATTGCTTCTCAAAGATTTCAAAGGGAAGTTTGAGCAAATAGAATGGGCCGATAACAACACGCTTCATTACCTCGCAAGTAAAGGTGTATGGTCAGAATTTGGAAGCATAAAAAGTGACGGAAGTGAAATGAAGGCCATTATACCTACCGGCGGCCCGATTTTAAATGCCTTTGCATATGCATCAAATGGCACCCATGTTTTTGACGTTAGCACTCCCAATCATCCTGATGAATTGTACCTGATGAAAAAGGGAGAAAATTCCCCAAAACGAATTACAAATAGTAACCCCTGGCTTGATGATGTTTCTTTGGGTAAACAAGAGGTTGTAAACTATACAACTAAAGACGGTTTTGATATTGAAGGGCTGCTTATTTACCCGCTCAATTATTCGAGTGACATCCGTTATCCAACCATAACTGTTGTGCATGGCGGTCCTGAAGCCCATTATGATAATGGTTGGCTGACAGCATATTCAATGGCCGGTCAGGTTGGGGCTGCAGAGGGTTTTGCCGTGTTCTACCCAAATTATCGTGGAAGTACCGGACGTGGTCTTGAATTTGCCATGAGTAGTCAAGGTGACTTGGCCGGTGCTGAATTTGACGACATTGTGGAAGGCGTTGATTACCTAATTGATCAAGGCATCACCGATAAAGATAAAGTTGGTGTTACCGGTGGTTCTTACGGCGGATATGCTACGGGCTGGATGAGTACAAAATATAGTGACCGATTTGCAGCCGGGGTGATGTCTGTTGGAATCAGTAATAATCTCTCAAAATGGGGAACCAGTGATATTCCTGAAGAACTCTATCATGTACATGCCCGCAAAAGAATATGGGAAGATTACCAGGGATACCTGGAACGCAGCCCAATTTATCATGTAGATAATGCAAAAACCCCGCTTCTGATCATGCATGGAAAGGAGGATACCCGCGTTAATCCCGGGCAATCGTACGAATTATACCGGCACATTAAAACCAGAACCGATACTCCTGTCCGCCTTGTTTTATATCCCGGCGAAGGACACGGTAACCGTAATTCAACTGCCCGGTTTGATTATAACCTGCGGATGATGCGTTGGTTTAACCAATACCTGAAAGGGGAACAATCTGATCGTCCGGATACAGAACTTGAAATAGAAGAAGTGGGAATCGAAAACTAGACCGGATTCAGGTGTTCTTTATAAGATCCATATTAACCTGGAACCTTTCCTTAATTTAACTTTGGAAAAGTTAACTGCCATCTCATAATTCAAAATCTTTCTACTTGGCAACTTTTCCAAAGTTGGGTTGGGGTAAATTCTTAGATACCGCCCCATTTTAAAAAATTAAAAACTACTTCTACAAATTTGAAAAGTAATACCAGGCCATTACTCCCGCCGCCATTACTTTTAATCCTGTTGAAGCCATAAACCCTACAAAAGCCCCAAATGCAGATTTCAATGCTTTATCCGATTTATTACCGGCAATAATTTCCCCGATAAAAGCACCGATTAACGGACCAAAAATAAAACCGAGTGGAGGAAAAAATAGTCCCGCAATTAAACCGACCACACTTCCGGTGACTCCATAGGGTGAACCACCAAATTTTTTGGTGCTCCATGCAGGAATTACATTATCGAGCACAAAGGAAATCATAATTACAATTGCCGCCCATATAATTAGAAAGGAGATGGTGAACGGGGCATATAAAAATTGGAGGATGAGCAATCCAATGTAGCTGAATGGCAATCCGGGAATGACCGGTAAAAAAGCTCCGATGAGACCTGCTATAATGAATATAGCTCCTAATATAATCCAGAATAGTTCCATGCTGTGCTACACGATATAATTAAGCAAAGGTTTCACTCTACCCTCAAACCATTAAGTAGATTTTCATCTGATATAAGCCCAACTGCCAAATTGATTTCATCCCTGAAATAATGATCTTCCCGGGCATGCGGAATTTGCTTCCTGATATATTGATGAGCTTTTTCTACACCTTTGCCAGGTTTTAGTGGTTTTCTAAAATCAAGTGCTTGTGATGCTGTAAATAATTCAATTGCCAACACCTGTTCTACATTTTTGAACACATTCAACAGTTTCAGTGCTCCAATACTGCCCATACTCACATGGTCTTCCTGACCTAAACTTGTAGGTATAGAATCAACCGAAGCCGGGTGGCAGTACATTTTGTTTTCAGAAACCAATGCCGCAGCAGTGTATTGTGGAATCATAAATCCGGAATTAATACCCGTTTCTTCCATCAACAATTCAGGGAGCCCATCGTGGCCTTCCAGTAATAGATAGGTCCGCCGCTCCGAAATACTTGCCAGTTCTGCCAAAGCAATGGCCGCATAATCCAAGACTAGTGCCAGCGGTTGCCCGTGGAAATTCCCTCCGCTTATAATATCCCCATCGGGGAAAACCAGCGGATTATCCGTCACAGAATTGATTTCCGTTTCCACTGTTTGCACACAATGTTCAATAGCATCCCGGCTCGCCCCATGAACCTGCGGAATGCACCGCAGCGAATAGGGGTCCTGCACTTTACCGCAATGCCGGTGCGATTCCAGGATTTCACTTTCTTCCAGAAGAACCCGCACATTTTTAGCTACCGTTTGTTGTCCTGCATGCGGACGGATTTCATGAATGCGTTCATCAAAAGGTTTGATGCTGCCTTGCAGTGCCTCCAAACTCATTGCGCCCAATAAATCGGCTACTTTCTGCAGCCGCAGGGATTTTTCCAATACAAAAGCACCGTACGCACTCATTAACTGTGTTCCGTTTATCAGCGAAAGTCCGTCTTTGGGCTGAAGGTCAATGGGTTCCAGATTGTGTTTTTTTAGAACTTTATCAGCAGGGATAGTTTCGGTTCCATCCTCATTCCAAAATGATCCGAATCCAAGTAACGGTAAAGCCATATGAGCAAGTGGCGCTAAATCTCCCGATGCTCCAACACTGCCTTTTTCCGGGATTACAGGTATAAGATCTTGATCTGTAAAATAGATCAGCCGGTCAAAAGTTTCTTTTGAAATTCCTGAATATCCCAAACCAAGTGAATGAATTTTGAGCTGAAGCATGAGCCGGGAAATATCCTTGGAAATTAAATCCCCGGTTCCAACCGCATGCGAAAGGATCAGGTTTCGCTGCAATTGTTTAAGCTGGTCAGCCCCGATTCGTTTGGTGGCCAAAATTCCAAAACCGGTATTGATACCGTAAAAAGCTTCATTTTTGGTCAGTGCTTCCTCCACGACTTCCCGAGATTTTAGTATCGGGGAAGGATCCTCCTTCAATTTAGATATAGACTTCTTAATATCCTGGTATAAACTGCTGATCTTAATTCTATACATATTTCCTCATTAATTTCTACCGCAATGGCAACTATTCCAAAGTTGCTTAGGGAAATACTTTCAACTTTCCTCCTATTAGTAACTTTGGCAATGTTATTTCGAGACCTCGTCGTTTCAGTCAAATGACAAGATTTAAGGTCGTCACAAACTACCTCGAATTCAATCACTTCTTGCAACCGAGTTTCTCTTTAAGTATCATCAGCCACTTTCTATAATGAATATTCAGAACCCTTAACCAACTATTATTATTATGGCATTTGCGAATCCTGCCACTACGAATGACTTTTTTGGACATCCGCGTGGCCTTTCGACCCTGTTTTTTACTGAATTATGGGAACGCTTCAGTTATTACGGAATGCGTGCACTTTTGGTGCTTTTTATGACCGCCGAAGCTCTTGGAGATAATCCGGGATTGGGCTTTAGTGTGGGCGAAGCTACCGCGATCTACGGAATCTATACCTTTTTTGTATATGTACTTTCTCTTCCCGGCGGCTGGGTTGCCGATAACATCTGGGGACAGAAAAAAGCAGTTTTTGTAGGTGGCTGTATCATTGCCGCAGGTCACTTTAGCATGGCTATTAATTCTACCACTTTTTTCTTTATTGGTTTGGCGCTTATAGTTTTGGGAACCGGACTACTGAAACCGAATGTAAGTTCCATGGTAGGTGATATTTATCCTGAAGGCGGTGCTCGCCGCGATGCCGGTTTCTCAATTTTCTATATGGGGATTAATCTGGGAGCTATTTTAGGGCCACTTCTTTGCGGTCTTTTAGGTGAAGGATATAACTGGCACTACGGATTTTCACTGGCCGGATTTGGTATGGTACTGGGCCTTATCTCTTATAAAGTAGGTGATAAATACCTGGAAGGCGCTGGTGAACTTGATGAAAGCTTCACTAAGGAAGAAGTAAATAAAAAGAGTAAGATCTTTTACACTATTACATCTATTCTGATCGCAATTGTTGTGGTGTTTGGTTTCTTACAAAGTTCAGGGGCTATTGATGTTGCTCTGGATGTACTTGCTCAAAATCTGGGTATTGTAGCTGTATTGATCACACTCATCTTTTTTGGTTACATCATCTTTTTTGGGGGCCACACAACTCTTGAAAAAAAACGACTTGGAGTTATTTTCTGGTTATTTATCCTTGCAGCACTCTTCTGGAGCGGATTTGAGCAAGCCGGTTCTTCCCTCAATTTATTTGCCGCAGACCTCACAAACCGTGCCGCTGGCCCCAGTCCATTTTTAGCTGGATGGGGAGCATTAATTGTCACACTTATTATTGCCCTTCCCATTGGCTATTACTCCTATAAAGCCTTTAAACGGGATGACCTTTGGGGTATGGCAAAAGCTGCTATTGTGATATCCGGAGTTGGACTTTTGGGTTTCTTCTACTGGTTATTTACCCAAATCGGAGGCGGATGGATTATTCCGGCAAGTACGCTTCAGCTTATAAATCCAACCTTTATTGTGATATTTGCCCCTATTTTTGGGTTTCTTTGGACCTGGCTGGCATCACGAAATGCAAACCCGTCTATACCGGTGAAATTTGGTTTAGGGCTTCTTGGGCTATCAGCAGGATTTTTTGTTCTTTCTTGGGGAGCCGCAAATGCTTCGGCTACTTCACTGGTATCTCCTGCGTGGTTAATTGTAACCTACTTCCTGCATACGGCAGGTGAATTATGCTTGTCACCCGTTGGACTTTCATCTATGACCAAGCTTGCCCCTAAAAACCGCGTAAGCCAAATGATGGGAATCTGGTTTGTAGCAACTGCACTGGGCAACCTTTTGGCTGGTTTATTTGCTGGTCAATTAGAAACACTTGCCCCTGCCGGACTATTCCAGAGTGTTGCTCTGATTGTAGGTGGCGGCGGAATCATTGCATTACTTGCAGCACCGCCTGTTCAAAAACTTATGGGTGATATTGAATAAAATCACTTTCATAATATTTATAACCTGAGTTCGATTAATAAAAATATGCAAAGAGCTTAAAAGCCTTTAAAGGTCATTCCTGCGAAGGCAGGAATCTTATTGTTACCAGAAAGTCAACCGTTGAAACCCGGAAACCATTTAGATTTCGAGCATTCGCTGCGAAATGACCACCAAGCCTGTCATACAACCAATATTTAAATCGAACTCAGGTTTATAATGAAATCAAAAAGGCCGGACATTTTGCCCGGCCTTTACTATATCATCCAATAGTTATTGTCTTTCTCCTTTTTGGTGTATAGTCAACATATCAGAGCAACAGATAAACCAGTCCGGCCAAAACTGCTCCAACGGTTGGACCTGCAATAGGAACCCAGGAATAAGCCCAATCACTGCTTCCTTTATTTGAAAAGGGCAAAACAGCATGTGCTATACGTGGTCCCAAATCCCGCGCCGGATTGATGGCATAACCCGTAGGTCCGCCTAAAGCCAAGCCAATTCCGAATACAAGCAGGGCCACTGGGAGAGCAGAAATTGATCCCAATCCTAATCCTACCTCTCGGCCTTGGATAGTTATAGTTGAAAGGAATTCACCATTTAAATCAATGAAACCGGGATTTGATAAATACAACACTCCAAAGATCAGAATAAAAGTACCTATAGTCTCTGTGATAAAATTTGAGCTATAGTTTCGTATCTCAGGAATAGTTGAAAATACGGCCAGTTTGGCAGTTCCATCTTCGGTGGCTTCAAAGTGATCTTTATAGGCAAGCCATGTGAGAAATCCGCCAAAAAACCCACCGGCTATTTGTGCTAGGATATATGGAATCACCATTGACCATTCAAACAAACCGGCGGTTGCCAGACCTACGGTAACGGCAGGATTAATATGGGCTCCGCTGAACTGACCCATGGTATAAACGGCTATAAAAACTCCCATGCCCCATCCCCAGCTAATTACAATCCAGCCGCCGCTGTTACCTTTTGTTTTATTTAAAACTACATTGGCAACTACACCGCCTCCAAATAAAAGTAGTATAGCCGTTCCAATAAATTCTGCTAAGATTGGACTCATTATATGTTCTCCATTCAATTATTGATTCTAAATACTTTTTTGAAACAGGTTTTTAGATTCCTAAAGTGTCCGGATTCTATTCGATTTAAACATCACCTGAAAGCCAGTAAAGCACTTCAAGGTTATAATTTTGTCAGATGATGTTCATGCTGGATTAACGGTCATCAGCCCAGGTGATAGCGGCGTTTACGGCTCGCTGCCAGCCTTTGGTAAGCTCTTTTACTTTAGCGGGTTCCATTTGCTGATCAAACTTTTTATCTACCTTCCACAGTTTTCGGATTTCTTCGATGTCATCCCAATAACCCACTGCAAGTCCGGCTAAATAAGCCGCACCCAGTGCCGTGGTTTCCGTTATCACTGGTCTTATGACGGGAACTTCACCCAGCAAATCACTTTGAAATTGCATTAGAGTATCATTTACCGTTGCACCACCATCAACCCGGAGTTCTTTAACTTCTATTCCGGAATCGGCCTGCATGGCGTTTAAAAGATCCAGTACCTGGTAGGCAATGGAATCTTGCGCTGCTCTTGCAAGATGAGCCCTGTTGGTTCCTCTTGTAATTCCAACCATAATACCTCGGGCATGTTGCCTCCAGTGGGGGGCTCCCAGTCCTGCAAAAGCAGGCACAAGGTATACACCATCCGAATCTTCCACTTTATTGGCAAAATATTCGATGTCTTTAGCTTCCTGTATAATGCTCATTTCATCTCTGAGCCATTGTACCACTGCTCCACCGATAAATACAGAACCTTCCAGTGCATACTTGGTTTTGCCATTTATTTTCCAGGCAACGGTGGTGAGCAGGTTGTTTTCTGACTTCACCGGCTTATCACCTATATTCATCAGCATGAAACAGCCCGTTCCGTACGTATTTTTCACCATCCCCGATTCAGTACACATTTGTCCGAATAAGGCTGCCTGCTGATCACCGGCAATACCTGCAATCGGTACTTTACTGGCAAATAATGTGGTTTTGGTTCTGCCGTATTCTTCGCTCGATTGCCGAACTTCCGGCAACATACTCTTTGGTATATCCATCAGCTCCAGCAGCTTATCATCCCACTCCATAGTGTTAATGTTAAAAAGCATGGTTCGGGATGCATTTGTTACATCCGTAATGTGTAATTCCCCCTGCGTAAAATTCCAGATAATCCATGAATCTATCGTTCCGAAAGCTAATTCACCTTTATCTGCTTTTTCACGAGCACCCTCTACATTATCAAGTATCCATTTTACTTTGGTGCCGGAGAAGTAAGAATCAACAATAAGCCCCGTTTTCTCTTGAATCATTTCTGCGTGGCCTTCCTCCTTCAGGCTGTCGCAATAATCTGAGGTCCTGCGATCTTGCCATACAATTGCATTATAGACCGGTTTTCCGCTTTTTCGATCCCATACTACGGTTGTTTCCCGTTGATTGGTGATCCCAATCGCTGACAGTGCTTTTCCGTTTATACCTGCAGATGCCACAGCTTCGGCTGCAACTCCGGCCTGCGACGACCAAATTTCCTGTGCGTCATGTTCAACCCAACCCGGCTTGGGATATATTTGTCTGAATTCTTTCTGTGCAACCGAAACGATCTCTCCTTTTTTGTTGAAGAGCATAGCCCTTGAGCTTGTAGTTCCCTGATCGAGTGCTAAAATGTATTGTTCCATAATGCCGGTGTTTTATGATGCATACTACTATTCTGCCATGAATGTAATCTAAAATAGATGATTGCTCAATTTTAGAGCTTTAGTATTTTCCATATCACCTTGGTTCGAAGATTTTATGTTTAATCTGCCTTTCGTGTTTTCGGGTTTTCGGGCTAATCTGACTATCTTTGATTTATGAATGAAATTTCACATAAACCTGCTATCGCTGCCATTGCTACTCCCGTTGGAGAAGGCGGTATTGCCGTTATTCGTGTTTCCGGGAAAGATTCCATTTCCAAAGTGAATGAGGCTTTTAAAGGAAAAGACCTGACCAAACAGAAATCTCATACCGTTCACTTTGGAAAGATCATAAATAAAAAAGGACTGCCTGTAGATGAGGTTCTGGTAACCCTCTTTCAATCCCCGAAATCTTACACCGGGGAGGAGACAGTTGAAATCTCCTGTCATGGCGGAGTTTTGGTTACACAGTCGGTGTTGGAAACTATTTTGGCGCTAGGGGTGAAATCCGCTGAGCCCGGAGAATTTACCGAACGTGCATTTTTAAATGGGAAAATGGATTTGGATCAGGCCGAAGCGGTGGCTGATCTGATTCACGCTAAGAGTTCCAAGGCTGTGGATGCAGCCCATCAACAACTGGAAGGTCGTTTGGGGGAACACATCAAAAAATTCCGTCAGCAAATTATTGACGCAACCGCCATGGTGGAACTGGAACTGGATTTTATAGAAGAAGATGTGGAGTTCGCAAACAAAGAGCAGCTTCAGAAATTACTGGAAGAACTGGATACCGAAATCACCGATTTGCTGGAAACCTACGAAACCGGCCGCCTGGTGAAAGACGGAGTGAAAACAGTGCTGATCGGTAAGCCAAATGCGGGTAAATCTACCTTATTAAATACATTGGTTGGAAGTGACCGTGCTATAGTAACTGAAATTGCCGGAACCACCCGCGATACCATTGATGCCGATTGGAGCTACGATGGACTTCTCTTCAAACTCATTGATACCGCCGGACTTCGGAAAACCAAAGATATCATTGAAGCCGAAGGTGTAAAACGCTCCCAAAAAGCTTTTGAACAAGCCGATTTAGTGATCTACCTAAAAGATCTGTCCCATCCGTTTAGTGATGAAGAACGCAAGGAAATTGCTGAGTTCCAATCCCGCGCCAAAGACACTCCCTTTATTTTAATTGGAACTAAAGCAGATATAGAAGGTGATATTGCGTGGCGCACGGAATTTGACCTGAAAATTTCAGCCCTGGAAGGGGAAAAGATCAAAGAACTAAAGCAGCTCCTTAAAAACCGTGCCCTGGAAAATAAACATTATGATGCCTCCAGCCTGCTGGTTACTTCAACCCGCCACCGCGATGCCCTTCAAAAAGCCAAAGAGCATGTAGATTCCGCGCTAAAAGCACTTGAAAATAATATGACCGGTGATTTTCTGTCCATTGACCTTCGTGCAGCGCTAAAAGAACTGGGAACTATTACAGGTGAGATTACCAATGAACATGTGCTGGATTCAATCTTTTCGCGCTTTTGTATTGGTAAGTGAAGATGATATCAATACAAAAACCCAAATAGCCATATTGGAATTTTATTCCCGAAGCCGGTTTCGATATCATCGGAAGCAATACGGTATTTTGGAAAATCTTTGACTTGCTCTGCTGTTTTATTCTTACCACCTACTTCAATTACCATATCATCCACAAAAAAATCACCTTTGACAGGCAGATAAACTTCCATGCCGGTATTTTTAAGCTGATTCAATACAAAAGATTCTCTGATAGATCCCATATCAGGATGTTCTCTGAGAGCATAGGCCAGATTTGTGTTTTCAAGGTAAATCTTATCCGGCTTCTGTAAAGTGGTAACTCCCTTACCGGTCTGCATTAATGTGTTTAGTAAACGAGCCTCTTCAAGATACTTAATCCAGGCATAGACTGATTCCCTGCTGGCCTCCATTTTTCTGGCAAGTGAGGAAATATTTGGTTTAAAAGGAACCGATTCAGCAATAACACCTAATAATTTTTTTATTCTTCTGGCAATTCCTGCATCAAAACCTTCTATGTAGGCTAAATCAGATTCAATAATTGCGTTTATAATTTGATTCAACCGCATTGGAATCTCTGCCGCTTCGCTTTCCGTAATAATCGGGAGGTATCCGTGTTTTAAATAATTTTTAAATAACGGTAATGGTTGAATTTTATCTAAAATAGTTTCCGAAATGTTCTGATGATTATGAAAAATCTCATCTATAGTCAATGGATCAAATGCTATTCCTTCAGTGAGTTTAATGTATTCCCTAAATGATAATCCGGGTAGATTATAAGTGATAACCCGACGGCTTAGATCTGCTTCCCCTCGGTAGATGTCTAAGGCAGATGAGCCTGAAAACACAATCTTCAAGTCAGGGTATCCATCATACAAGTTTTTTAACTCCCTGGACCATCCTTCATATTTATGAACTTCATCTAAAAAAAGTCTTCGCCCTCCATTCATGTAAAATTGTTCTGCCGTCTCATACAAACTGTGTGTATAGAACCAATGATGATCGGTGGATATATAAAGGGTTTTATCTTCCTCACTATCGTTTCCAAATTTGATGTATTGGAGCATGAGCGTAGTTTTGCCTGCTCCACGTGGCCCTTTGATGGCAAGCATGCGCTGATTCCAGTTTATGCGTTTATATAAAAACCGGAAAAAGTCATCTTTAACTTGCCGAATTACATTGGTATGATATGTAATCAGAGATTCCATAATTGTCTTTTTTCATCAACAAAATACATTACTTTTGTCGATATCAAAAGACAATTAAAAATTTTACCCTTTTTCTTGCCTCTATTCGTACCGTAGTGATTCCACCGGATCAACTTTGGCGGCTTTTATGGCAGGGAAAATTCCGGCTATAAGACCAATTAGTGCAAGTACACTAATGGTGACCAAAACTGCAATCTGTGAAATCTGGGGTTTTCCCAGGAATTCACCAACTCCATCCTGCAGGTTCATTGCGAGTACACCATAAACAATGGCTGATGAAATGATTAAGCCTACTAAACCACCAAGGAAGGAAATAAAAAGTGATTCAAAAATGAACTGAACAATGATATAAATTTTTTGTGCTCCCACGGCTTTTTTAATGCCAATTTCACGGGTTCGTTCTTTTACCACAACGAACATAATATTGGCCACTCCAACCCCGGCTATCATTAGTGTGAAAAATCCTACCGTAAATAGAAATATTTCCAATCCAAACGACACTTTTTGATTCATTTCCTCTGCTTCAATAAAGTCCCACATGGGGATAGCTTGTTCGTCCTCTGGATGAAAGGAATATTTTTTGGACATAATTGAAACTATTCCAGCTTT
>JBBDLQ010000090.1:18634-30057 GCA_040878765.1 Balneolaceae bacterium
GTTTGCACAAACAAGAACCAACGCAAAAGTGTACATAATGAGGAGAACCATTCATTCATTTCAGTTCGATATTTAAGCATTATTCCTTCCGTGTTTTAGTGTTTTTGTAGCGATAAATCTACTGCCTCAAACAATCTACGACATCCAGCCGGGAGGCACGCCAGGCCGGTAACAGTCCGGCTGCAAATCCTACAAATCCCAGTACTGCAAAAGCGATTAAACCTACTTCAGATGAGAAGTATGGTGTTCCCACAAATTCTTTTATGGGGATATTTTGCATGGCCTCTACCAGCAGCCAGCCAATGGCATAACCGGCAGAAGCGCCAATTCCTACAATCACAAAAGTCTCCAGGAAAAACTGCCCCATGATCTGATATCGCCGGGCACCAACTGAACGGCGAATTCCAATTTCCTTCATTCGTTCCTGAACAACCACAAACATGATATTTGCCACCCCGATGCCGCCAACGGCGAGGGTGAAAAATCCTATCAATCCTAAAAAACCATTAATACCTAAAAACATGATATTGATGAATGACCAAAATTCGTTGGTATCCCAAAGTCCAATAGCATCTTTATCGGACGGATCAAAGCGATGCTTTCTTCCCATGACTTCATAAACCTGGTCTTGTATGGATTTGGCTAAATCAGGATTTTTTGGGGTGTATAGAATATTATTTATTTGATCGGTTCCCATCATAGCTGAAAAGGTAGTTGCAGGGATAAAAGCACGGTCAAAATCGCGCTGGGAGTAGGATGAGTTTTGAATTTTTTCCTGCAAAACGCCAATAACGGTAAATGGCATATTATTCACTAAAACCTGCTTTCCAACGGGATCCACTTCCCCAAATAAATTCTCTACCAGTCGGTTCCCCATAAAAATAACTCTCCTGCGTTGTTCAATATCCATGTCATTTAACCAGCGGCCGCCTTCCTGGGCAAAGGTATTTCTGAGGTCACTGTAAACCGGATACACGCCGCCAACAGAGGAATTTCGTTTCTTTTCTCCGTAGGATATTTGGAGGCTTCGCATGTATTCCGGTGTAGCTACATCAATGTCCGGAATTTGCTCTTCAAGTATTTTTGCATCTGCTTCACGATAGCGGATTGGCCGGCCAATACCATACCCTTCAAATGGCTTGGTAGTTTGTCCGCCGAACATAATTGCGAGCTGATCACCCATTCCACGCATATTCAGTACGGTTTGATCCCGAAACCCCATCCCAAATGCAAGCAGCAGAATCAGCGTAGCAGTTCCCCACATAATCCCAAATATGGTAAGGAAACTGCGTAAACGCTGCTGGTTCAGGTTTTGGACGAGTTCTTTTATGAGGTTTGGTAAAGCCATTTCATTTCTTGTAACTATATTTTATTTATCGAACGGTAAGGGTGCGAACGGGACGTTCAAGAACTTTTTCCCCTTCTTCAAGGCCTTCGCTTACGGCTACAGTAATAGCATCACTCATTCCAATCTTAATTTCTTTTTCGATGCGGCTTCCGGGTTCATCGCCGGGTACTTCTACAAAAGCTTTGCCATCTCGCATTTCAATAACCCGTTCGGGAATCGTCAATGTATTCTCCATTTTACGGATAATGATATCTGCATTGGCTGAATACCCGGCACGCAATACAGCTCCTTTTGTATCGATAATGGTTATTTCGATTGGAAATACTGTGGCATTATCTTCTTCAATAGCTTTGAGTGAAATATGAGATACTTCGCCTAATATGGTATCTGCCGGAAGTGCGCCAATTTTTAATTCCACCGGCATTCCTATTTGTACTTTACCGATATCAATTTCATCAACAGTGCCTTTAAAGAGCAGATTTTTCATTTCGGCGATGGTCATCAATGGCGTACCGGCCTGATAGGATGTAAGCGGAACTACCGGTTCACCCACATCAACTAATTCTTCCAGAATGTATCCATCAATGGGGGCTCGAATTACAGATTCAATAAGTATTTCCCCCATTTTAATACGGCCAGACTCCAGTAACTGTAATCTCTCCTCCGCTATTTGAACGCGAACTTTTACATCACTATGCCGCTCTTTTAGCTGGTCATACTCTTGCTGAGACACCAGATTTTTCTCACGAAGTGTATTCATGCGACCCAGCTCTTTTGTAAGATTAGCTTCCTCGATTTTCGTCCGTTCCAGGCTTCTTTTGGCTTCGGCTAATTCAAGAGGAGTCGGGTCGGGGCTAACCTCAATAAGCGGATCACCTTTTTTAACATAATCACCCGCTTCAGCATAAAGCCGGCTAACCACACCGGATAGTTTTGACTTTACCTTGATTTCATTTTCAGGTTCAATGGTGCCAACCGCCAGAGCTTTTTCAACTACGGTTCCCTTTTCTGCAACTACGTGCGGTTCCATATCCGGCTTTTCTTCAGAATTGTTGCTGTATAGGTAATAAAAGCCACCGCCACCAAATGTAAATATGATTAGAAGGGCGGTCCAGATAAGTTTTTTTCTTTTTTGCTTTGCCATGATTTGATCTGCTAAAATAATTTAGATTCACATTGCTCTACGGCAACAAACAATTCATGTTTCTCTCTTACTTAAAATTTTTTGAACCGGCTAAGAAAAGATTACATAATTACTATGTTTTTTATGATTTAACGAAACAAGAATAAAATGTCTTAAACATGCATTAATGCTGTTAAATTGCTCTTTGGCAGGTTTTATAAATTTGTGAAACCGATATTTCTTTTATCGTCTTTATAATGAATGGTTCTGGTTATATTTATTGTTATTGGATCTGTGAAGTACTAATAACTAACTCCATAAAATTGAACTTTGACTGATATAAACTCTTTTATAAAAGAACTGACACAAGCCCACCGGGATGTTTCCAAGTGTCCGCCGCCGGAAATGGTAATTTCATTTTTTGAAGATTTATTGGGAATGCTATTCCCGGAATTTTCCTACGACAGGCATCCCCAAGAATCAGCCATTAGATCTAAAATGGAGCATTGCCGCTCTGAACTTCAACGTATTTTAGAGCATAATGAAGATTGTGTTCAAAGTGGCATAACAGTGCTGGATGAAACCTTTTTTAACAAGCTTCCGGAAATCCGCTCTCTCCTTTTACAAGATATTGAAGCAATTTTTATGGGAGATCCAGCGGCTAAAAGCAAAGCTGAGGTAATTCGCACTTATCCCGGATTTTATGCCATGGCGGCCCACCGTATTGCACACGAGTTATTAAAACTTGGGGTGAATTTGATCCCGCGAATTATTTCGGAATATGCCCACCGGCAAACGGGAATTGATATTCATCCAGGTGCTGAAATCGGGAATCATTTTTGTATTGATCACGGTACCGGTGTGGTTATTGGTGAAACCACTAAAATTGGCTCCTATGTGAAAATTTACCAGGGTGTAACATTGGGTGGTCTGAGTGTAAGGAAAGAAGATGCCAAAATTAAGAGGCATCCTACCATTGAAGACCGAGTGGTGATTTATTCGGGGGCAACCATTCTTGGTGGCAACACTGTAATTGGAGAAGGAAGTATCATTGGCGGCAATGTATGGCTGACCCACAGTGTTCCTCCCGGTTCTAAAATATATTACCAAGCCAAAATGACAAACGCTGAAGGGGAAACTGATACGATTACCTATAAATAAATCAGAGAGATTATGAAGATCGAAGAACTTATTGGCAACACGCCGCTGATTGAATTGCAAAACATTCCCACTAATAAACGTGTGAAAATTTACTGCAAACTGGAAGGACAAAATCCTGGCGGCAGCGTAAAAGACCGGGCTGCTTTGGGAATGATAAACGGGGCCCTTGAACGCGATAATATTAAACCCGGCGATACTTTAGTAGAAGCCACCAGTGGCAACACCGGCATAGCCTTAGCAATGATTGCCGCGATGAAAGACTTGAAAATGAAATTACTGATGCCTGAAAATGCCACTGAAGAGCGAATCAAATCTATGAAAGCATTTGGAGCTGAAGTTATACTTACACCGGCTGAAGGTACTATAGAATACTCCCGCAAGCTGGCTCAAGAAATGGCGGACGAACACGGTTATTATCAGCTCAATCAGTTTGCCAATCCCGACAATTATAAAATGCATGAAGAAACAACAGGCCCTGAAATCTGGAGGGATACAAGTGGCAAAATCACTCATTTTGTTTCGGCTATGGGAACCACGGGAACCATTATGGGAGTCTCCCGTTATCTGAAAAGCCAAAATCCGGATATTCAAATTGTAGGTACGCAGCCAACTGAGGGATCGTCTATTCCGGGCATCCGGCGATGGTCGCCCGAATTTTTACCAAAGATATTTGAAGCAGACAGAGTTGACAGTACCGTGGATGTCAGTGAGGATGAAGCAACTGAAATGGCCCGGCGAATGGCTAAAGAAGAAGGCATCTTTGCCGGAATGAGCAGCGGGGGTGCGCTTGCAGCAGCCTTAAAAGTTTCAGAGGAATTAGAAGAAGGTGTAATCGTTTGTATCACATGTGATCGAGGAGACCGATACCTGAGTTCCCCACTTTTTGATGGATAATAAACCACCTTACACTGAAAGTGCAGGAGTTTGGTTGGGGACTAAAGGTCTCGATCTCTCCTGCATCACGGTCATCTTGAGGGTACCCCCGAAAGACCTTGCATATTGTGGTGCAGCTTTTATCGAATTTCTTCAATAGCCCCACTAATGGCCTCCCATGGTTACTCTTTTAACGTTGGTAATTTTGTTGCTAAGATTCTTCGCCCCGAGTGATTCTGGGCCTCAGAATAACCCATTTATGTAGAAACCAGATGTTTTCGGAATACTTAATTACTACATTGAAAGTGCGGGGTTTTTACCCAAGGCATCCCGTCGGGGAAACTCCTGGCTTAGAATAATTAAAAGCCCTACCATTAAGAGCTTTTAATTATACCTGGTATCTATTTTTCTCTAAAAACTTTCCAATAAACTGATGGCATCGGTACCATAATCCATCAATTCCATAGTAGAAACATCGCCGCTTTCCTCTTCGGAGTATTCATATTTAATGATCCCCCCAGGCACTTCTATTTCCGATACTCTCCACATGCTCATATTCATTCCCGGTGCAACACCGAACTTCAGTAAATCAGCCGTAAAAGTATTGGCCGGAACGGTCACTGATATATTTTCTTCCTCAAGTGCGCCCTCAACCGATTCTTCAGTTAATTGTTGAGGAGAATTATACCAACCTTCAGATACCGGTTTTTCCTGTGCGTCTTCATCGCCTATTTTCTCACGCATTCTCACAATGGTCTGCCTCTCTTCGGAAAACAACACTTCGGCGATATATTGCTCACTATTATCCTCCTCATCGCCTTTCATCACAATCTGCCACCATTCTTGCCCATTATCCAGTTTTTTGAGAAAGGCTTTTCGCATAGTGGTTTCATCCTCTTCATTGGTTTGCCATTCAGTCCAGCCCCCTACAGGATACTCCTCCAGTTCCAACTGATATCCATAGCCTGAGAACAGATAATTGAACATCATCGGGTATAAATTCACGTTTATTACCCCAAATGTTATTGAGCCAAGTTCAATATCTCCAGCTAAGCGTGCCGTGATGGTTTTACCGTTATCGGCAGGCATGGTCACAATCATATTATTAGGCATGTGATGATCAGCCAACACTGTGATATTATGAATACCAAGGGTGCCAAATCGAATGGTGGCAATCCCTGAAGCATCTGTACTGCTTTTGCGGCCATTGGAAGCTTCAACCTGGGCGCCAGAAATTGGATTTCCCTCCGCATCCAGTACCTCAACCTGCACTGAATGGATGGGAACTTTATTGAGCATCTCAGCTCCGGGCATCATACACCCCGAAATAAAAGCTGTTGAAATTATAAAAACTGCACCTAAAAAACGGTAAACTAATTTATTGGTATTCATGATCAGTACTCCCTTTATTTTAACCTTTGAACTATATATACGGTATTGACTTTACAAAAAGCTCAACCTGAAATAATATATCAAAAGATTTGAAAAATGCTGTGTTTAATTCAATAAATTATTTGTATTAGGCCTAAAGTGATATACCGTTTACATTACTTCTTGATCGTACAGTTTGGCTTGCATAAATAAGTATGCCCCACCCTTTCAAATACAGCAAATTTTTAAGCATAAAAAAAGCCTTACCTGTTTATACAAGTAAGGCTTTCAAAATATTTGGGAGAAAACGTTTTAGTTATTACCGTTTTCTTCGCTGTTATCCTGCTGCTGAGGAATTGCCGGCTGTGTTTGTGACGGAGCTTCAATAGGTGCATTTACACCGGGCCCACCTTCTTGTAAAATACTGCGATTTGTTTGTCCACGGTCGATTGCAAAATTTGCAAGCACACACAGTATCAAAAATATCGTTGCCAGTACTGAGGTTCCTTTGGAAAGTAAATCTGCTGTTCTGCGGGCACCAAGTCCGCCACCGCCACCGATAGCTCCGGCTCCACCCATTCCAGAAATTCCCTGGCCTTGACCGGGCTGCAATAGCACCACAATAATAAGCAGGAAGCAAATAACAGCAATAACTGCTACAATAATATTATAAAGCATGTAATTATATTCTTAACTTTTTTTGAAGGATGAAAAGATACCCAATTTTGCATACTATCCCAAGCACTAGCTGCTCAATTTTAATTTAATAAGACGAATGAATGAGTTTATAAACAATATCAAAGAATTTATCGCCGGTTCCCCTGTTTTAACATTTCAAATTGTAGAAAGCCTTGGCGTTATACTCATTCTTTGGGTTATCAGGTTATTTACGATTCGACTAGTTCAAAGAAATTCTAAACACAAGAAAACGGCCTATAAGTGGAAAAAAAATATTTCCTACATCACTTTTTTTGCAGGTCTGCTCATTCTTGGGCAGATTTGGTTTTCCGCATTGGGATCGTTGGGTACTTTTTTAGGACTTCTATCAGCCGGTATTGCTATAGCTCTGAAAGATCCTGTAACAGACATTGCCGCCTGGCTATTTCTGATATGGCGAAAACCTTTTGATATTGGGGATCGCATTCAGGTTGGGAATTCCAAAGGAGATGTAATTGATATCAGAGTGTTTAAATTCACTATCCTGGAAATTGGTAATTGGGTAGATGCCGACCAAAGCACCGGCCGGGTCATTCATGTACCAAACCACAAAGTTTTTACAGATGATATTGCCAATTACACCAGCAATTTTGAGTTTATATGGAATGAAATTGGCGTGTTAGTCACATTTGAAAGTAATTGGAAGAAAGCCAAAAAGATTTTACAAGAAGTTGTTGACGAAAATATGCAGGAGTTTGTAGAACGGGCCCGCGAAGAAGTTAAAAGAGCTGAGAAATCTTACTTAATTCAATATCGCTACCTTACGCCGATTGTATATACCAATGTAAAAGCCAGTGGCATCAATCTTACCATCCGGTATTTATCGGATCCCCGAAAGCGGCGGGGTATTTCTCAGGCAATCTGGGAATCCATTTTAGAACGTTTTGCCGAGCACGATGACATCGACTTTGCCTATCCAACCGTTCGCTATTACGATAATCCTACAGAAGGCAAGCCGGGAACAATCCCTGATGGGAATTAGAAATTTTGAATTATGAATGTTGAATTAATACACCAATTCAACATTCATGATTTAGCATTCCCAATTTCTAATCCTCATCTTCATCCTCACCATCATAATTTCGAAGTTTGGGAATAGGCTGAATGAGTTCTTTAGAATTGTTAGATGGATCATTCACCAATTCAGGAACGCGGTACACCGACATATCCGGGAGCAAGTGATTCCCCGAAAAGCCTTCTTCTATCATCTTAAGTGCATTCCCACTAAGCCACCTGCCATAATCTTTTGGATTTAAAATTACGGGCATAGTATCATCAAGCGGTTCCACCAAAGCATTTGCATGCATAGTTAGCACTGCATAGGAATGGATCTCCTGACCTGCTTTATTCTTATACACCGTACAAATACCTGCAAATCCTGTTACTTCTTGTGATATAACCCTCAGGTAAAAAGGCAAAGGATCCGCCACTGTTTCCTTCCACTTATAAAAACCTGAGGTAGGAATAATGCAGGGTGAGTTTTGAGCGAGTTTCTTCAAATCCTCATCTTTCAGGATTTCTTCGTGGGGCAATTCATGTAATGTTCCTTTTTTGCCATCCTGATTTAGCCCCCACCCCGAGCTGATTATTTCTCTTGAGTCTCCCATGTTTACAACAACCGGCATGGTGTTTCCGGGGATCACATTATAATTCGGTTCAAAAAGACTCTTTGAATTTGACTGTACTTCAAAAATTTCTTCAACGAGTTCTTTATCGGCTTGTAATACGTATCTCTTCATATACTTCTATTAGTTTAATTTTTTAGAATCTATTGAATTAATAATTTAAATTTAAAGATTAAAAAATTTATTCAGATTCATTTTTAATCTTTAGATTTTCGCCTTTAATTACTCCACTTCAGATCACAAAATTCAAGCACTACAATCCATGCAAAATCCATTTTATAACAGTGATGAACAACGACTTCGTGCCTTGTTCCGCATACTTCTTTTCATTTTTCTGTTTGTTTTGGTGATGGCAGCCCTATCCATTATTCCCGATCAATCATTGCAATATATTACGAGATCTGGTTTAGCACTGTTCTTATTTTTTGTGATGTTTCGTTATGTAGATCAAAGATCCTGGGCCTATTCGGGACTCACTATTAACAAAACCTGGATTTATGAATGCATAGCCGGTGTAGCGATAGCCGGACTTACAATGGGTCTGATATTTTTAAGTATTTGGCTAACTGATGGTTTAGAAATTACCGGTTTCGGTTGGGAGCGCAGCGGAGAATCTTGGTGGCTGATTCCTTTACTAGTATTTTTTATCCAAATGCTTTCTGTTGGTTTTTATGAGGAAGTGATGGCACGCGGGTATTTGATCCCGAATATTACCGAGGGGTTCACTTTCGGAAGTATAAGCCCGCAAAATGCGGCCGTCATTGCAATAATTTTAAGTTCATCCTTTTTTGGGCTTGCCCATGCCGGTAATCCCAATGCAACGCTAACTGCGGTTTTAAATATCTTTTTGGCCGGAGTGATGCTTGCCGTTCCCTTCATCATAACCGGGCGATTAGCCCTGCCCATAGGCCTTCATTTTTCATGGAATTTTTTCCAGGGAGGTATTTTCGGATTTCGTGTAAGTGGAATGGAAGTCAAAAACTCAGTCATTCAAATTCATCAAGGCGGCCCGGAATGGTGGACTGGCGGTTCTTTTGGTCCGGAAGCGGGGATGGCAGGGATCATAGGAATATTGCTAATTCTGGGGCTCTCCGTTTTATATCTGCGATATACCGGGGTAAAATTGGGATATGCAGATGTTTTCTCCATACCGTACAAAGAAACCACACCTATTGATTTGGAATAAGTGATAGATTGAAGCCCATTCTCATTTCAAGTAGAATCTTTACGAAATCAATTCAATAAAAATCGACTAAATTTGCCTCTAAATTCAATATCGGATTATCTGCCAAAGACACAACCTTGGTGAATATTCGATATTCCCTGAGCTTGCTTCACAAATTTTGTATATTGGTAAGTCTTTTGTGAAAGACACGATCTTTGAAAATTGAACTATAACGCCAAAAATGAAAGAGGTGTAACCATTGTCTTTTGAAGAATTTGGCCTCAGCCCCGAACTATTGAGCGGGCTGGCCGACGTACGAATTGAAGAACCCACACCTCTCCAGAATGAAGTTATTCCACCGGCACTGCAAGGCAAATATATGCTTGTAAAACATGAAGCTGGTGATGATGGAGTATTTTTGATACCTGCATTACAAAAACTGACGACCCACGGAGAGGTTTCTGGCACACGAGTTTTAATATTAACACCATCCATAGAACGGGCTAAAGCCATTGATGAAACGGTTTGGGCTATGGGCTACCATGCGCAAATCAGCAGCGCTTTACTTTCCATGAAAGGGAATCGCGATGAGCAGGAACAAGCCCTGAAGGATGGGGCACCGGTTGTGGTTGCTAACCCCGGCCGGCTGATTGAATTACTGGAAAAAAATAAGCTGAAGCTTTCCCAAGTGGATCTCATCATTATTGATGAAGCACACGGCATGGAAGATTATAACCTGGTAAGCCGGGTTAAAGATATCATGAAGTATGTGGAAAGTTCCCCCCAAACGCTGATTTTTTCCAATTCAAATAATAAAGCCACTCAACAGCTCAGCAAAGCCTTGCTTAAAGAACCAATTGTAATTGGTTTTGATGAATCTGATGTAGAGGTTTCTACAACTGAGGCTGAAGATACATCTAAAGAAAAAGCAGAAGAACAATCTGGTCCGGAAGAAGATTTTGAATTGGATCAGCAAGAAGTGAACCAAAAGCTGGAAAAAGCCAGTGTAAGTGTGGTTTTAAATCCTGAAGAGAAGCAAGAGGAGGAACAAGCCCAGCCTCAATCAGAAGAAACCCAGGATCAAAATGAACAGGAAGAACCCGATCCGGAACCGGTACCTAAAAATCTCGAACAGGCATATATCTATGTTCCGCCCAGGGCTAAAATTTCTACCCTGCTTGCTCACCTGGAAAAAACACTGTCTGACAAAATTGTAGTGTTTGCAGCATCCAAGCGAACTACCGACCGCCTTTTCCGCATTATCCGCAAAAAAGGCTGGGGCGTGGTTAGCATAAATCCGGGATTAGATCCGAACTATTACGAAGAACGCTTCGGTAAATTCACATCCGGTGAAATGAAGATTCTTTTGGCCGGAGGATTATCCGCAACCGAAATTGAGCTTGATGAAGTTAAACAGGTTATCAATTACGATGTACCGAATGAAGTGGAAGAATACAAATACCGGGCTGAATTAGTAGGCCGGGGAAAAGCAAACCGTATGGTTTCACTGGTTTCCAAAATGGATAAAGATGACATTGACG
Organism: Balneolaceae bacterium; assembly: GCA_040878765.1. Lineage (GTDB taxonomy): Bacteria > Bacteroidota > Rhodothermia > Balneolales > Balneolaceae > Gracilimonas. Next base: position 29,559 of record JBBDLQ010000090.1, read on the forward strand.
AGATCGTGAAACAAGTTGGATATGCCCCAACTGAAATCCCGCTTCCTGAAGAAGTGAAAGAGAAGAAAAGCCGCGGTAAGAAATCCGGCAAAAAGGACAAAAGTCAAAGTTCTAAGAAAAAAAGTAAAAGTAAGAGTAATGACGACCAAGACCGGAAACGCCGCAAAAAACCGGAATCTAAAAAAGAGAAGGATTCAAACGGACTCCCACGTCCCACATACGACGGTCTTTCCGGCGGAAAAGACGGTAAAGGCAAAGATAAACGTCCTTCACCAAGCAGATCGGATGGAGCCTTTGGCTGGATCAAAAAACTGTTCGACTGAGATCACAGATTTTTTGATTTAAGGATTACACAGATTATTAAAAGGCGCATCGGTTGATGCGCCTTTTTTTTGCCTCGGAACGAACACTAAATAGAACACGGATGACACGGATATTACAGATGATCGCTGAGGGATTTGTTTTTATATAGTTCCGTTTCTTTTTTAGACCCTTGATT
>JBBDLQ010000091.1:0-4552 GCA_040878765.1 Balneolaceae bacterium
CCCAAGGAGTCTTTTGGACAAGCGGATTTTAACACGGAGCTACTTGCCACTTAGAAGTTTTAGTTCGTTATTGCCGTTGTTAAACATCATCTTGTTAAAACCACTTAAACGCTGGGCCGTTAGGCACCTAAACAATAAGAATTTAGTTAAGAAATAATCTCAAAGACTCAGATGCCTTCAATTAGTTTGCTTTGCATAGCTGGAATTTTTAAGATCTAATTAAACAAAGAGAGCGGTAACTCAAATGAAAAATGAACCCTTTAAGCAACTACTTTTTATTTTTGTTGTTTTATTTGCTGTACCATCGATGATAGGCAGTGGCTGCAGCACGGATGCTGATCTCAAAGATGATATTGAAGATGGACCTGTGCCATTTGAGATTTTGAAAGGTAGTCTATCACCAACTGAGTATGTGAATTTATGTTTTTTAAACTTCGAGAATATTGAAGACACTACGACAAACATTGATGAAGGACTTAGCGGGATCGAACTTATTATAGATTCTCAAACTGAGCTCAACACCTATATTATATGCGTTGATACAGTGAGCATAAATTTCGAACAGGAATTTCTGCTTGGAGGAATAACAAACTGGAACACTACAACACTAAGGGTTGGAGATCAAAACTTAGAGCTGAGTAATGACACCTTATACTATCAGGTTGGAATTATTAATAGAATTGGGCACAGTCCTACCAGGGGACAGTATCTCATAAAAGTTTTGTCCAGAGACTATCTGGAATATCCGGTGGTCTTTGATATTTATTGGGATGAATATTGATGAAAAGTAATTAATAAGTTGTCTATCATAACAATGACTAAATCAACGCCTGAAAGTCCGGTACCTAATCGAGTAGACGGCCGTGAGCAATAAGTCCACGGTGCGCCTCTCGCCAAGAGCACCTTTTCGGGGCACACCACCGTACACTTCGACTCCGCTCTGTGCAGGCCAGGCGGGTCGCGTATACGGCGGTTCGTTATCCATCATTTCAACCGCTCTTTTCACCGGCTGAAGCTATCTCCTACTTTCATACTGGGCTACATGGCTGCCGGAAAACTATCCGTTTTGCCGCCTTGCTCCCAATTCAATTTCAAAGAGGACAACGTTCAGCCCTTCCTCCGGATCTTATCCGAAGTACTATGGCCTTGGCTGACTTCCTGACTTTCCCCATGGGGACCACTTTGTGGCACCCTCAATATTATTGACTTACATTCCTGTAAGCCAAAGGCACCCATGCCGGGCACACACAATGCGGCTCAAGCGGACGTTTTTTCATTTAGGCGAATTGGAAAATTGATAGCCTCGCCGCTTAGCAGCCAGACCGTTATGCTGTCTCGGAATTAAAGATTATACATTGTACTGAGGTTTATGGATGAATTTTAAAATTTTACTTCTTATAAGTTTTATAAGCATTGCTTCTCTAACCGGGTGTGCTTCTTCAAAGTCTGCTCAGAATTTTAGCTATAGTACACAATTTACTCCTGAGCAAACGGAACAAGATGTTGATTTTCTTTTTAATGCGACCCGTAATATCAACCCTCTTTTATTTGAAAACCCTTTAATAGTCACGTCATTCAAGCAGCGTTTGGACAGCGTCAGAAATGAAATATTGGTTCCTTTAACCCGAACAGAATTCTATGTGCGTTTCGCTCCGGTTTTGTCATCTCTACAGGATGGACATACGTACCTGTCAATTCCATTCGATGATATTTCTAATTATTTAAATAATGGAGGTCTTTTACTTCCCTTTGATGTGATATTTCTTGATGAGCAAATCTTCATCAAAAAAAACTATTCTGATGATTTAACATTTTCAGCAGGAATGGAAATACATTCTATCAATGGCGTATCTGCTAATCAAATTTTATTAGACCTAAGCCAGTTGCAATCCGGCAAAAACCCCAATTGGGGGCTCCGGCGTATGGAAGGAAGAAGTGATCTGTTTAAGGCATTTCTGTGGATGAAATATGGATGGAATGATACGTTCGATCTTCAAGTAACTCACCATGACGAATCCATCCATCAAATCTTGTCAGGAGTAAAAATAGAGACCATTAGGTCACAAAGAGAGTCAACAAACACTTCCAACCTATTCAATTACCGGCTTATTGAACATGATATTGGGTATTTACAAGTTTCTTATTTTGGTGGGAAGACAAAATCATTTAGACAATTTTTAAAGTCCACTTTTGATCAAATTCAAAAAGACCAAATCGATCATTTAATTATTGATGTTCGGGATAATGTAGGTGGAAACAGTGATCAGGCAGACGAGCTATTGTCTTACTTTGCTTCCGAGCCGTTTAACTCAAAAAAGAAAGTGTCTGTTAGGGCCAGTGAACAATTTAAAGAACATGCCAAACAACGCATTCCAAAAACTCTTCGATGGCTTCCTTTGCAATATCTTGATGCAAAAGGAAGGGCCATATGGCGTGCGGATGATGGCGCCATGGTTGTTATAGATGAAGAGCCTGTGCAACCCAAACCTAAATCAAAACGCTTTACAGGTAATACCTATCTTCTTATCAATGAAGGTTCATTTTCAACAGCTGCAGTATTTGCATCTGCCTTTAAAAGGCTCGGTTATGGAGAACTTATTGGTCGCACAACCGGCGGAGAGGATGGTATTTTTTATGCGGAATCTATAAATGTTACACTACCGAATAACGATCTGAACTTGGTTATATCATCCATGAAATTCCAATTGGACGATGAAAGTGCCAGAATGAGCAAACCTGGTGTTGTGCCAAATATCTATGTCAATAAAATTTTAGAGGATGAAATAGATTCAGTTGATACAATCCTGGATGAAGCGAAAAAATTGATTACAAATAGTGAAATTGGCAATTAAAATAACAGCATAATCGAGTAAACGGCCGTGGGCAATAAGCCCACGGTGCGCCTCTCGCCAAGGGCACCTCTTCGGGGCACACACAAGCGTTTTAAATCGGATGGGGACCTGCCTATGCCGGCAGGCAGGCGGGGTTCGATCGAACTTGTTTGTAAGGAATTAATTTCGCTACTTCAAAGAAATATTAATCCCCGCGCCGTTTAAACGCAGGGCCGTTAGCCGCTTATCCTAAAAATATATTTTGTGCAAAATTTTGTTCTATATTTAGTACATTAAACAGAACAACTACTAAAATTTTTATTTCATGTCTAATATTCAACTTGATCAGGATATTCGATCACTTTCTGATTTTCGAGCTAATGCAGCATCTTATATAGAGCGGGTTAAATCAAAACGCCGACCACTTATTCTTACTCAACATGGGAAAAGTTCAGCAGTATTGATTGATGTGCAAGATTATCAAAAAATGCTCGATAAAATTGAGTTATTAGAAGAACTATCTGCAGCTCGAAAGGAATTGGATAATGGAGAAGGTATTACTCATACTGAATTCATTAACGAATTGAGAGCTGAATATTCATCGTGAGAATTGTTTGGTCGCCAACAGCAAGAAACAAAACCAAAGAAATTCTCGAGTACATTTCTGAAGATAATCCAGATGCTGCTTTAGCTCTTATTGATCTTATCGAAGAGAAGGTTCAAAATTTAAGTCAAAATCCAGAGTCAGGAAGAGTTTTCCCACCAACAAAAAATGACAAAATTCGGGAAATAGTTGTCCATGAAAATTATGGTGTGATATATGAGATTAATCCCGATGTCATCGAAGTTTTAACAGTACGTCATTTCCGGCAAGATTTTTCTGATTATAAACTATAGCTTCTTCGGTGCCTAACATATATATGGCCTCCAATGTCAAGTGGCAATAGTTCTCCCGGGCAATAAAAATAACCTCATCTCACCTGTTCAAATTCGATCCCTTCTCAGTAGCTTCGAACTACAGGCAGTTTTCAATCATGGTTTGCAGTTCATGTGACTGTACCAAACATATATAGATGTTCAGCAGTGAATTGTCCGAGCTGATCCGGACTGTTCTCCTATCCTGCTGTTTGCAGGACGACCATAGTAAATACTACGTACCCTCCAGCCCGGATGATCAAGCACGGTGCTATCAGTAAGAGCCATTACCCTCGTACCCAAACACCCAGCCTGTGTGAAAACTATGCACTGACAAAATGAGAAAAAGCGAAGACGGAAAGATTGTACTACCATTACTCGCGGCTCAGGCGAGCCGCGATACGAACATCGGCTCGCCTGAGCCGAACGTAGTTATTTTAAAATCGGCTCCAAAACTTCCCACACGGTTTCAGCAATCACTTTATGTCCTTGAGGGGTAGGATGCAGCCCATCACTCTGCATTAATTCTTCATTTCCACCAATCTTATCCATGATCATTGGGATAAGCGTCAGGTCGTTTTCCTGGGCAAGTTCCGGGTAAATGGTTTCGAATTGGTTGGTGTACTCTTGTCCTAAATTCGGTGGTACCTGCATCCCAGCAAGTATAATTTGCACATCGGGATTTTTGGCCTTCACCTTATTAATAATTTGCTGAAGATTTTCTTTAGTGGATTTCAGATCAATGCTCCGTAGTCCGTCGTTGCCACCCAGTTCCAGGATCATAATGTCGATATCGCGCTGCAGGA
>JBBDLQ010000092.1:0-29165 GCA_040878765.1 Balneolaceae bacterium
AGCCAAAGTGGCGGAACTGGTAGACGCGCACGACTCAAAATCGTGTTCCTTCGGGAGTGTGGGTTCGAGCCCCACCTTTGGTACACATCTAAAGCCTTGCAAAAATTTTGCAAGGCTTTTTTTATGATTCTGTTTTCAAAAAATATTTTCCGGCAACATACACGCGCGCTCATCTCTCTGAATAAACAATTATTAAAAATTTTTAATAAATCTGTAACATACCTGCAGTTTGCTTCCTCTTGTAAATAAAAAAGAGGACAAGACAATGGTAAAATATTTAATCTTCTGTGTATTTGTAGCTGCCGGTTATATTGTTTATACCACATTTCCAGTCAATCATGGCCCTGGTATAACTGCAAAAGAAGAACCCAGCATAAAGCGATTAACATGGCAAGAACCATTTTCATTTAAAGGTGCAACTCTGACACCTAAAAAATTAATTGAAGGTGAAGTTCGCATTATAAAAAGAAAGCGGTATTTCTTTGATAGATTTTCGAAATATTCCCCTGTAGATGCTGTAGTGGGCTGGAATCAACTCTCTGATCAGCGTAATCTGGACTATATTTATTTCACTCTGAGTAATCGAGGTTTTGAATTGGATTTAACCCGGCCCCCTCTGGAATTATCTACTATATATGGTGAATCAGATTTTTGGCATCTAATTCCATCAACATCAAGTATTGATGAAAAATTGAAGATGCTCCGAAATGGTCATATAATTAAAATTGAAGGAATTCTTGTTGATTTGAAAGACGACATTTCCTTTGAATATAAAACCAGTACTACGATGTCAAAAAGTGAAAATACAAACGGTTTTGCCATCTGGGTTGAAGAATTATATATCCAATAACAAAATTTAAGTTACTATTGATTGTATTATCCCTAGAAATTATTTTCAGGTTCAATCATAAAGAGCTTAACTCTTTGTGAGTTAATTATTAAAGTTAATTCGGGTATATATGTCTGATAAGCAAAAGGGTACTGTAAAATGGTTTCATAACACTAAGGGTTATGGTTTTATAAGTACTGAAACCGGTGAAGATGCATTTGTGCATTATTCTGAAATTCAAGCCGATGGTTTTAAAAAACTAAGACGTGGTGAAGAAGTGGAATTTGTATTAGATGAAGGTGATAAAGGCCTCCATGCCAAAGAAGTTGTATCACTTAATCCTGTTGAAGAGCAGGCAGATTAATTTATATGGCATGGCTTAAAGACGCCTACTTAGATGTTGTAATCCTGCTATTCTTCATACTATTTGCAGTCTATACTAATAATGTGCTTGAGGTAGTTCTATGGGTATATTCCAGTTTGTTACTCATTAGTAAATTATTAGCATTATACATGCCTACTCTTCAACGAAAGGCTAATAAAACCGAGGCACCACCTCTCTTCTACCATATCATATACGCTCTCACGGTCGGAATTTTAATTTATATAAAATCCTATTATTTGGGAGTGGTTTGGTGTGTGATTTGGTTAGTTTCAGTAATTAGTTTAAAATCTGCAAAGAAGAAATCCACTTAAGTAATTAATCGAAGTTAGTTGAATTCTGAGGTTCGGTCTACGATATTTTATTGTTTTTTAATTTTTGTTTTGATGGTTCCAAGGCCTTCAAACGCTCAAAATTTATCTCCGCTCAGAAGTTTTAATGTTTTGGGCGGATATTCATTTACCTCAGTTCAGTTCCTGGGTAAAACGGCAAATTCACAAACACAAATATTATCATTCGGGTATCAGCAAAAAATAAGGGATTACCCAAATCAAAAAACACTTTGGTATACAGCCGACATTATCCCTTACCTTCATTATCAATATCCAAAAAGAGATGAAGGAGATCGTTTTGTTAGGCGATCCGGGTTCGGGTTCTCCCCTGTCGGTTTCATGCTTAAGAAATCAACTTCCAATATTGTTACTCCATTTTTCAGGACATCAGGCGGCATTATATATATGGAAAATGAATTTCCTACAGATCAATCAAGACGCCTTAATTTCACCTTTGATGTAACCGCTGGAGGAAATCTTCACATTACTCCAAATATATTTATTTCATTTGGATATAAATTCCATCATATATCTAACGCACAGACCGGTAGTGAAAATCCCGGACTGGATTCCAACTTTTTATTCCTTAAACTTTCATTACAATAATTTTCATATGAGTATTAAAGCGACTGTTAAAACATCAAAAGGTGAAATCAAACTCAATCTATTTTATAAAAGAGCTCCGAAAACCGTAGCTAATTTCATAAATCTTGCCTCACGCGGATTCTATGATAATCTTAAATTTCATCGTGTAATTAATGATTTCATGATTCAGGGCGGCTGCCCTAATGGGGACGGTCGTGGAGGACCCGGATATCGTTTTGAGGATGAAATTCATGAAGAATTAAATCATAGCGAACCTGGTAAGCTATCGATGGCCAATGCAGGTCCCGGCACCAATGGAAGTCAGTTTTTCATTACACATATTGCTACCCCATGGCTTGATGGCAAACACACTGTTTTTGGAGAAGTAGTTTCGGGGGAAGATCAGGAGATGGTTAACGCAATTACGCAGGGTGATGATATTGAGTCTATAAATATTGAGGGTGATTACGAGGAATTACTTCGGAAAATTGACGAGGTACACTATTGGAATGAAACTTTAGATGAACAATTTAAGGATCTGAAACCTTCCGTAATTTAGATACAGATTATTAAATTATTTTCAAGAGGTTCACTAAACTTTTTTAATCAAATTGCGTAGAGGGGATCAAATTTTAACCTCTTAATTTACCCTTCTATGTTTAAGCGAATATTACCACTCATCCTTATCCTGGCAGGTATTCTCGCACTCCCCAACCAGGCAACCGCACAGAACTCTGAAGAAGAACTTAATTATCGAAAATGGAGAGTTACTCTGTTTCCGCCATTGAGTACAAACGGCATAAAAGCACCTAATTATACTGCCCGATATTCTATAAATATTCTTGCCGGCTACCATGGCGGATTAGATGGCGGTGAAATCGGAGGATTAGTGAATTATACAAAATACTATGCCCATGGATTACAATTTGCCGGACTCGCAAATGCCACCGGTGGTGATATGGCAGGGATCAATATTGCAGGAATCACAAACCTTTCAAGGGAGGATATGTCAGGCATTCAGATTGCCGGAATGGCCAATATTTCCGGGGAAGATCTGGAAGGCATTCAGGCGGCAGGCATCTTAAACTTTGCAAATGGAAACTCCAGTGGAGTTCAGGCAGCTGGTATTGGAAATATTGCTAAAGGTGATATCGAAGGATTACAAGGTGCCGGTATCTTAAATGCGGCATGGGGAGATATATCAGGATTGCAGGCAGCAGGAATTGCAAATATTGCCAAAGAAGATGTTGAAGGGCTTCAGGCAGCAGGTGTAGTTAACTTTGCCGGTTCAGATATCTCAGGCTTGCAAGCATCCGGGGCTGCAAACATTGCATTTGGCGACATCGAAGGATTAATGGCTTCTGGCGGTGTTAATATAGCCCGTAATAGCGCAAGCGGCTTATTATTTGCCGGAGGACTCAATTATGCCAAAAACCTGGAAGGAGTAGCAATTTCAGGGGGAGCAAATATCGCTAAGAATCTTACAGGGTTACAATTTGCAGGAATTTTAAACGCCTCAGAGTCAGCAACCGGATTACAAATTGGACTAATCAATATCGCTAAAGAATTTGAAGGTGTGCCTATTGGTTTTATTAGTTTATATGGCAATGGCCGGAAAAATGTCGATGTCCGGTTTTCTGATGGCGGATTTACCGATTTTGGCCTAACACTGGGAACGCACAGAGTTTATAACTCTGCTTTATTTGGATACAACACCTTATTAAATCGTGATGTCTATCGTGTAGGGTTAGCTGTTGGTCTCGAAAAAAATATTCAGGATTCCTTTGAAAATTGGGAAAATGAGACCCTATACGTTAACCAGGAATTCGCTCTTACTCACCAATTTGAAGACAGTTGGAACCGAGATCTTAACCTCATCTATTCCTATAAATTCCTTGTTGGTAAACGTTTTGGAAATGGCTTTTCCCTCTATGGCGGCCCTACCTTTAATGCTCAAATTTCACGAGTTCCTGAGGCAGGTGATTATACCTGGTACAGCTTGTGGTCTCCCGAATGGAAAGGCCGTGATTACCGATTTTGGGTAGGCTTTACTACCGGCATTCGCCTCTTTAAACAGAAAGCCCCTTCACTAATAAAAGATTCCTTCAATCAATGGGACATTGAATGGTAGGTCATACTTTGGTTTAAATGGGTTTAAGCTGATGATTTTCAGTTTAGAATATTCAGCATAAACCCATTTTTTTTTATCAAAACAATTAATACAAACTAAATACGTATTTCCAATGTTAACAGGTTTGTGGACATTTAATCATTACTTAAACCTCATATCATGAAATACATAATCTTTTTTGGAGCAGCCAGTCTCCTAACTGTTTCGTTATTGATAACTATCAATGTTGGCTCTTCCCCGGTTCAAATTTCTGCTGATGAAACCCCTTCCCTGCTTGCAATGGATCAAGATACCATGCCTAAACATGAATTTCCTTATCATAAAACAGAAACTGAATGGAAAGAAATTTTGACTTCAAAACAATATCGAATACTGAGAGAAGGCGGCACTGAATTTCCCTATGTAAATGAATACAACAGCAACAAGAGAGATGGAATTTATATTTGCGGAGGATGTGGGCAAGAATTATATAGCTCGGAACACAAATATGAAAGTGGATCCGGATGGCCTAGCTTTTGGAAACCTATTACTGATTCTTTAATAGCCGAACGAGTTGACAACAGTTTATTTATGACCAGAACTGAAATAGTCTGTTCAAATTGTGGCGGACACCTTGGGCATGTTTTTGATGACGGCCCTCAGCCAACCGGGCTCCGTTATTGCATGAATTCAGCCGCTATGGATTTTATTGAGAAAAAAGACGGTGTATCGAACAAAGAGAATCAGGATTAGAAGTTGGAAATAACCTCAACAATATGGATAATTGGTTGTCTTAATAAATAACCCTTTTTTAGATCCGGTTAATTAAATATAGAATCAATATGAGCTCAAAAGCAACAATCCTCCACGAAGCAAAATTCAATCCAAAAATAAAATCTTATATTTTGTGGTACGGGATTTTAATCAGTTTATTGACAATCGTTTTGATACCCATCATTCCAATTTGGTTGCTAATTGGAAACTTCTACCTGAAACGATATTTTGAACGCCTTGAGTGTGAGCTCACAACCCGCTCACTACGCTTTAAAAAAGGATATATTTTTCATACCGAACGAACCATTCCGCTTGATAAAATCCAGGATCTTACTTTTAAAGAAGGACCACTTTTAAAATACTTTGGACTAAGTATCCTCAAAATAGAAACAGCCGGTAATACGGGTCAGGGTACTTCCGATTTATCTCTCATTGGAATTATTGATGCTTCCGAGTTCCGTAATATGGTTTTTGATCAGCGTGATAAAGTAACTGAAAATACAGGTACATCCGCCCCAGATGGCGATACAGAAACAGTATCTGCAATACTCAAAGATATCAGAGACTCCCTGAAAAATATTGAGACTAAAATTTTTTCCTAACCAAAGAGCATTATTAATTGAAACTGAGTTCAATACAATCTTCCGAGTTCGATCATTATACTATCAAAGTTCAGGATCTAAACAAAAGTGCCGGGTTTTATTCAAAAATACTGGGCCTATCGGAGATCACGAACAGAACGGAAAAACTCCACATCCGGTGGTTTTCATTAGGCAATGGAGAACTTCATCTTGTTGAAGGAAAAAATGAGGATATAAAAACAAATATTGGCGTTCATCTTGCCCTTAAAATTCAGGATTTTGAAGCCTTTCTCACCCACCTGAAAGAAAACCATATCATCCCTCACAATTCAAAGGGAAGCGCAAACAGTACTACAACTCGGGCGGATGGAATTATGCAGGTTTATTTCCAGGATCCTGACGGATATTGGATAGAAGTGAATAATGCGCTTTAATTATATTTTTATATGAAAATTTCGATTATTGGTGCTGGTTTAGGTGGATTATCAACAGCCTGTTTACTCGCCGCTAAAGGACATCAGGTTTCGGTATATGAAAAGAATTCAAATGCCGGCGGTAAAATGAATATCCAAGAAAATGGTGATTATCGCTTTGATACCGGGCCAAGTTTATTAACCATGCCTTTTATCTTAGAGCAACTCTTTGAAGTATGTGGAGCGAATTTGGAGCATTATGTTGAATTAATTCCATTAAACCCGGTTTGCAAATACTTCTATCGCAACGGGACCATTTTCAATAATTACGAAGACACATCTGCAACCCTAAAAGAAATTGAACGCATTGCCCCGGAAGACTTGGTCGCATATTCCGATTTCCTCAAATACACGGAAGCCCTATATCAAAAAACAGCCGACGCCTTCATTTTCAATCCGCTGTATAACTTTAAAGATCTTAAGGAACTTTCTATACCAAGTTTCTTAGGTATTGATGCCTTTACAACCGTAAGTAAACGGGTAGATCAAAAATTCAACTCCCAATATTTACGAAAGTTTTTTAAGCGCTTTACTACATATAATGGCTCCTCCCCCTTTTTGGCTCCGGCTACATTAAATGTAATTCCCCATGTGGAAATCAATATGGGAGGATATTATGTGAAAGGCGGACTTTATAAAATTATTGAAGCAATTTTTAAACTTGCTGAATCTCTTGGGGTGAATTTTTTCTTCAATAGTGAAATAGGTAAGATTATAACTAAAAATAACACAGCGACAGGTATTCAGCTTGCTAACGGAGAAATTCTGTATTCAGATTTGGTGGTATCAAATAGTGATGCTACTGAAACTATTAACAGACTGATACCGGATTCTGCTATTTCATCCCGAAAGAAACTGCGGGTGAAAACTATTGAACCTTCCTGCTCAGGTTTTGTATTGATGTTGGGCATACGCCATAAATACGACCAGCTTGAACATCACAATATTTATTTCTCAGAAAATTATAAAAAAGAATTCCATGAGATCTTTGAGCAGAAAATAATGCCTGATGACCCCACCATATATATTGCAAACACCTCATACACTGACCCCACACATGCACCGGCGGGCGGATCAAACCTGTTTATTTTAGTAAATGCCCCCTATTTATCGAACAAATATGACTGGAATGAACAGGAAAAGAAATATGGCGATAAAGTGATCAGGGAGTTGGAAAAAAGAGGTTTAAATGGTCTTAGCAGCCATATTCAATTTCAGAAAAGTATCACACCTAAAGATTTTTATGTGAAATATTTATCGAACAAAGGCAGTATTTATGGAACTTCTTCCAATACCAGGTTTTCTGCTTTTTTGCGGCCACGAAATAAATCAAGGGAAATAGACAGGCTTTATTTTACCGGTGGTTCCACGCATCCCGGGGGCGGTATTCCATTGGTTATTCAATCAGCTTTTAATGCAGTAAATTTAATTGACCGATATGAATAAAATTGATTATGATTATTTCCTCGTCTGGATTGATTACTCAACATTCCCACTTCATTTCTCAACTTTATCTTCCACATCAAGGTTAATGACTTCCACATTGTGAAGTTTGCCATCATTAATTTCAAATCGGATGAGAGTACGTTGTGTCTGAAAACCTTGCCTGCCTGCCGCTCCGGGATTCATATATAGCATCTTATTATGCTTCTGATCACGAGCAATTCGAAGTATGTGAGAATGACCGCAAATGAAAAGATCAGGTGGATTATTATCTATCTCCTCTCTGATAGGAATACAATATCGTCCCGGAATTCCGCCAATATGAGTTATCCAAACTTCTAACCCCTCTTTGTTAAATCTTTGATGTAACGGATACTGCGCACGAACATCTTCACCGTCAATATTACCATAAACACCAATTACAGGGGCAATTTTCTTAAGCTCATAGGAAATATCAATAGTACCAAAATCGCCGGCATGCCAAATTTCGTCACAGTCCTGAAAGTAATCAGCCACCTGCGGATCAAGATAATTATGTGTGTCTGAAATCAGCCCTATTTTGATCATAGATTTTGTATCATTCTCCAACTACAACAAAGTGAATAAGAAACAGCAAAATTGCATTTTCTTCCACTTGTATTGATAAACAACTGTAAAATATTATTCATTCATTGAACAGCTTCAGCATTATTATCGTAACCTGGAACGCGCTTGATCATCTCAAGAATTTCCTGCCGTCTGTAACACAAACCGATTACCCTGATTTCGAAATTATCATTGCCGATAATGCATCTGAAGATGGTTCTAAGGAATGGATTAAGTCAACGTTTCCGGAAGTCAAAATTGCTTCGCTTGATCGAAATTACGGTTATTGCGGGGGAAATAATAGGGCTGTTCCATTTGCAGAAAAAGAATTTCTAATTTTTCTGAATAATGATGTTAAAGTGGAAAAAAACTGGCTTCATGGTTTAAATAAAGCATTTACTGAAAATGATATTGCAGCGGCTCAACCCAAAATTAAAGCTGTTTCAGAACCTGATTACTTTGAATATGCGGGGGCCTCCGGAGGATATATGGACAAGTTTGGGTATACATTTTGCCGTGGTCGAATTTTTGATACTGTTGAAAAAGATGAAGGGCAATACGATGACATCCGTGAAATATTTTGGGGATCGGGTGCTGCACTAGCCATCCGTAAAAATGTATTTTTAAGTTCCGGCGGATTTGATGAGGATTTCACCTTCCATATGGAAGAAATTGATTTGTGCTGGAGATTACAAAATCAGGAACATCGAATAATGATAGTCCCGGAAAGTGTTGTTTATCATCTTGGCGGCGGTTCGCTCCCAATGGGGTCTCCTCGAAAAGTCTATTATAATTTTCGGAACAGCCTGTTCATGCTTTGGAAGAATTACTCCTCTGCTAGCTTGAAAAAACGATTCATTCTTCGGCTATGGCTGGATGTTATAGCTGCCTATAAAGCTCTTTTTTCCGGTAAACCCAAAGAGTGGTTAGCCATTACCAAAGCCCATATTCATTTCTTTAGAGATTTTAGAAAAGTAAACGACAAAAGGAAAAAACTACAGAAAAAAAGGATTGTTCAGTATGATCCTGAAACCATGATGAGTGTTAACCTGATTTGGCAGTACTTTTTTAAAGGAGTAAAAAAATTTCGTGACTTAAACCTTTAATAAAGGGTTAAAAAATGCTTCCTATACTGAATTATGAAGCCTTTTTCTTTTTGTAGGTATTGATCACTCCACCATCTAAAATTGCCTCACGCTGACGTTCGCTAAGTGTATGTTTCACTTCATACTCGCTGCCTTTGGTCACATTTATAAGCTTCGCAGTGTTGCCACTTTCTATACTGGCACGAATATTTTCTGATTTTAAGATATCTCCCTGATCAATGTTATCATAATCTTCAAGGTTTACGAATTCAAACGGTGGTATTCCAAAATTCACCAGATTTTGCCAGCCAATTCGGGCATAGCTTTTTGCAATAACCGCTTTCTGACCTAAAAATCTCGGGGCAATAGCTGCATGTTCACGGCTTGAACCCTGAGCGTAATTTTCCCCGGCAATCACAACATGTCCGCCGTGCTTATCCTTAACTTCTTCTGCCCTCTCGTAAAAAGAATCATCAATCACAGTAAAAGAAAATTTACTTATTTCAGGAATATTACTACGGAATGGTAATACTTCAGCACCCGCTTTTAGAATTTCATCCGTTGAAATATCATCACTCATTTTCAAAATCACAGGCACTTCAAAATCATTTAATTCTTCAAAATCAGGCATACTGGAAATATTTGGTCCTTTTACAATTTCAGTTTCTTGATGATTTTCGGACGGCTTTTTCAGCATTTCCCGGTTTATAATGTACTTACCCGGTTCTTTGAATTTCGGATATTTCATGTCATACAACTTCTCTAGATCCCGCGGATCGGTTATCCTGCCTGTTAGTGCAGAGGCTGCTGCTGTTTCCGGGCTAACAAGGAACACGGAATCCTCGGCAGTACCAGATCGATCAGGAAAATTCCGCGGAACTGTTCGGAGACTATTTTTACCTGTTGCAGGAGCTTGACCCATTCCTATGCAGCCATTGCACCCCGCCTGATGAATTCGTGCACCGGACTGAACGAGGTGAAACATCACATCATTTTTAACCATGTTTTCAATGATTTGACGAGAAGTTGGATTGACATCAAATGAGATATCTTCGTGTACACTTTTATTCTTCACAATCTCACCTGCTATCCAGAAGTCGCGATATCCTGGATTTGCTGAGGATCCTATATAGGATTGATAGATCTCCTTACCTTCTACTTCCCTGACTTTAACCACATTACCGGGACTGCTTGGCAAGGCTATCATCGGTTCAAGTTTACTTAAATTCAGATCTTCATGCTCATCATATTCAGCACCTTCATCGGCAATTAACTCTTCAAATTCATCTGCCCGGTTATTTTGTTTCATAAACCGTTTTACTTCATCATCCGCAGGAAATACCGTAGAAGTTGCTCCCATTTCGGTTCCCATATTGGCAATTACATGGCGATCCATCGTGCTCAGTGATTTTAAACCCGGGCCATAATATTCAATTACCATTCCCCGGGCACCTTTTACATCATAACGCCGCAGCATTTCCAAAACCACATCCTTTGCACTTATCCAGTCTGGTAGTTTTCCGGTCAATTTCACCCCAAGCACTTTTGGCATTTTTAAATACATCGCTTCACCAGCAATTGAAAATGCAACGTCAAGACCGCCGGCACCCAAAGCAAGCATTCCCATACAACCATTGGCCGGAGTGTGACTATCAGAGCCTGCGAGCGTTCTGCCGGGACGTGCAAAATGTTCTCCGTGAACTGCATGACTGACTCCATTACCGGGGCGACTATACCAAATACCAAACCGATCGGCTGCAGATTTTAGAAACAAGTGATCATCAGGATTTTTGAAATCTGTTTGCAGGAGATTGTGATCTACATACTGGCAGGATAATTCCGTTTTTGCTTTATTCAGCTCCATAGCCTCAAGCTCCAGCATCACCAACGTACCGGTAGCATCCTGAGTTAGGGTTTGGTCAATTTTAATCCCGATTTCTTTGCCCGGGGTCATCTCCCCTTCTATCAAATGATTTTTAATTAATTTTTGGGTGACATTAAGTGGCTCACTCATAGTTATTTATCAATTGTTGGAAATATTATTTATCGCTACTATAACAACCTGATGATCTACAAAATGATTCATTTATATGAATAATGATTTTGCCTATTATTTTGATAAAGCCTTACCATACCTCAAAAAATGGTGGTTTTCCATTCTTTGTATTCCATTTTGCTGGGTTTTAACTGAACAATTCTGGATGGCTTTAAAATGGGAAATTTCATTCGCCTGGATGTATCCCTATCCTTTTTTTCTGTCACCGTTCTTCTTTTTTATTGATAATTTTTTATTGATAGTTCATGAGGCAGGACATACTTTTTTTGGAATATTTGGCTCCCGATTTTTAACCGTATTAGGTGGCACGCTATTCGAAATCCTGCTTCCATTTTCGATTGTTGTTTTTGGCTGGTACAAACGAAAACGTTTTACGGCACAATTAGGGCTGTTATTAACTGGTTTTGCATGGATTGAATCATCAGCTTACGCGGCAGATGCTTTCGCCCGAAGAATGCCGCTTATTGGAAATCTACCCAAATCTGCTCACGACTTTTACAACCTGTTTATGATGAAAGGAGTCATGGATCATTATATGTCAATTGCCTGGACGATGTATTGGATAGGTATAATTACATTGATCCTGTTTTTTATTTATCCCCTTATTGAGCGGAATAATTATGATTACGTGGATATTAAGATAGATTTATAGGCATTAGCAAGAGAGAGAAAGTCCATTACTACCTTTCCAAAATTACGGGGTTTCTACAGTCCATAAGGTTTCCCCATTAACTTTGGAAAGGTTAGCTAAGAGGTCGAATTCACCAAATCCATCACCCCCTTTACTCTTCGATAATCCATTTATACCCGATTTTATATGAAGCGAAATAATGGGTTTTGATCTGAGATTGCATTTTCTTGCATTTACCCACTTACATTAACTCTCCCTTTTATTATCTTCAAAACCGCTACAACAAATTCATTTTGTTTTATATGATTCCAAAGGAAATCCTTAAAAAAATCCGAAAGCTTGAAATTCAAACCAAAGGAATAGTTAATACTCTGTTTGGCGGTGAATATCAGTCTGCATTTAAAGGACGGGGAATGGAATTTTCTGAAGTTCGTGCGTATTCATACGGTGATGACATTCGTCAGATTGACTGGAATGTTACCGCGCGAACCGGTGATCCTTTTATAAAAGTGTTTGAGGAAGAACGGGAACAAACGCTCATGTTGTGTATTGATATTTCTCAAAGCGGAACTTTCGGGAGTCAAAATCAAAGTAAAATGGATCTCGCTATTGAGCTTTGTGCTGTTTTGGCATTCAGTGCTATAAAAAATAGTGATAAAGTAGGGTTGGTCCTGTTTAGTGATCATATCGAAAAAGTTGTTCCGCCCAAAAAAGGCCGGACCCATGTACTCCGTCTTATTCGTGAACTGTATACTACCAAACCAACCGGTACCGGCACCGACATTGCAGATGCACTGTCTTACATAAATCGCCTGTTACACCGCAGGGCAATTGTTGTTTTAGCCTCTGATTTCCAGGATAGCAACTTTGAAAAACAGCTCCGAATCACCAACCAAAAACATGATTTGGTAAGTATCATCATTAGTGATCCGCTGGAGGACAAATTACCGGATATTGGATTGATAAAAGTGAGAGATGCCGAAACCGGGGCGGAAAAAATGATTGATACTTCCAGCCAAAAAGTACAGAAAGCCTATCAAATCAAACGTATGGAGCAAAAAGCTCATATTTATAACAAAATGCTGAAGATGAAAGTAGATGCGGTTGAAGTTCAGAATAATGAATCGTACGTACAGCCGTTGATGAATTTCTTTAAACGCAGAGGCAACCGTTATTGATTAGTTAATTGCCGAGGCTAAGGAAATCTCACCGTTCACTTCAATTTTACTTAGCTGATTTTTTAGCTCTTTTATGGATTCATTATAGGCATCCATTTCAGCTTCATCAATCGATTTGGATGGTGGCAGGTCTATAGTCAGTGGATTTACAGGCTGTCCATGCTTATATATGCGGTAATCAAGGTGTACACCAGACACGCGGCCTGTTTTCCCAACATAACCAATAACCTGGCCTTGATTAACCTTGGTTCCGGTTTTGATACCGTTAGCAAAACCATTGAGATGTAAATAAGCTGTAGTATAGGTGCTGTTGTGACGAATCTTCACAATATTGCCGTTTGCGCCGCGATATTGTGCTTCAACAACGACACCATCCCCAACAGAAAGAACGGGAGTACCAATTGGAGCAGCATAATCAACCCCGTAATGTGGTGTTCTTGTTTTTAGTACAGGATGAAAACGACTGTGAGAAAAGTTTGAACTCACCCGCCGGGAATATTTAAATGGTGCTTTTTTAAGAGCTTTTTGTACACTCTTACCCTGGTTGTCGTAATAGCCATTGTAATCCTCGCTCTCATAATAGAAAGCATCAAAAGTTTCTTTTTTATTCGTGAATTCAGCAGCAAGGATCTTTCCAATACCAAATGGCTTCCCATCAACAAATTCTTCTTCATAAATAACCCTGAATTCATCCCCGGGATATAAGCGGAAAAAATCTATTTGCCATGCAAAAATTTCACTCAGATAATTTCCTAAAAGTATATTGTCATCTGCTTTTAACAGCGTTTCATACAGTGAAGATTCAATAATGCCTTTAGTTTCTGCAATCTTAGTAGTTATCTCCTTTCGGCCTGTTAAAACATTAATTTCATCTTTCCAGTCAAAAACCACGTATTCAAGAGCATTGGTATGAAGTATTAACCGGTGTGCATTTTTACTATCCGGTTCTTTGTAGGTGATATAACGCTGACCAGGTTTTATTCGGTGACTCTGAAAAATTCCTTTCGATTTCTTATTAATCTCATAAATAACCTGTGGAGATACATCCAGATCTCTTAAAATAAGATAAAGACTTTCATTCCGTTTTACTTTTCCCTCTTCAACCTGGGTATTCAGGCGATTATAGCCGTATGTGTCTAATTGAATGTCTTCTTTTATTTCATTCATATTCGCAAGTGATATCTGAATAGCCTCTTCAGATTCACTTGCAATGCTGAATCGGTCACAAGAATTAAAAAAAATAGCTCCGGATAACAGCAAAGTTATTCCCAAGCTAAAACGAAAAAATTTGATCACTTTTATAAACCTGTAGATTAAAAATATTGCGGAAATAATAAGAATTAATAATCTACTTTCATAAAATCTATTCTGCACAAGAGTTTTGCAAAATATTTACAACTCATTGTTATATTTTCACCCTGTCAAGTTTAACACAAGGTCTTATATTAAAATTAATGAAAATCATCTCGCTAAAGCCCCGCGCTTTACGTCTGTTTGTCTTTTTGGTTGTTGGATTATTCGCAGCCGAAGTAACTGCTCAGAATATCCATACCCGCTTAAATGCTGATTCATTAACTGTAGGTGAAATCTTTGAATATTCACTTATTCTGCAATATGACCAGGAATACCAAAAGGTTATTTATCCTGATACTAATACCTTTCCCTCATCGCTTGAATTAATTGAACGCCAACAGTTTAAAGTGTCTGAATTTTCTGATAGTCTGGTGTATAAACTTCAGTTTTTTGATAATAAAGATACCCGGATTTCACCGCTGCCGGTTAGCTTGATTTCCAGTGAAGATTCCACAACCATCTTTACTGATCCTGTTACTTTATATTTTAAAAGTGTAGTAGCTGAGGGTGATACTACTCTCAAGCCAATGAAGCCTAACTTCTCTTTTCAACGTCCCTGGTGGCCGTGGATTCTTGCAGCATTATTAATCGGTGCCTTTTTGTATTGGTGGTTTAAAATGAGGGAAAAACCACAACAAGCAGAACCTGATCCAGAACCAGAAATTCCTCCCTTCTATAATCCTGTTGAGGAATTGGAGAAAACGTTGATCAGCTTGAAAAAAGATTCTAACATTGCAGAAACTAAAGATTTCAAGCTTTTTTATAGTGAATTAAGTGATGCAATCCGGAAATATTTTGAAGACCTTTATCAAATTCCGGCATTGGAATCTACTACCACAGAGTTGTTGAGATATTTAGATGCTTATGGCATAGATGAAGCCTTAAATGATAAAACCCGTATTATACTGAGGCGCGCCGACCTGGTAAAGTTCGCTAAATATACTCCAACCCTTGACGATGCCTGGAAGACCTATGATGAAGCCATTGCTTTCCTGGAAAGAGCCAAATTAGCTGATTCGGCCCGTATATCAAGGCTCAAAGCCCAATACAGGATGAAATATGCTCAACATTCACCCCAAAATGAAAACGAGGTGAATGAATAATGGAATTCGCTAATCCTCAATGGTTCTGGGCTTTTTTGATACTTCCCGTCATAATCGGAATATATTTTTATCGATATTTTGCCGGGAAACAGGCCACTTTTACATTTTCTTCCTTAGATTTATTACAGGATTTACCAGGTAACTGGAAAGCCTATCTGCATTGGGTTCAGGCTGCCTTTTTATGGATGGCTATAGCATTCCTGATTATCGCTCTTGCCCGGCCTCAAGAACGATTAACTACCGTTGAACGTCAAGCAGAGGGTATCGACATTGTTTTAGTGTTGGATATGTCCACTTCTATGCGGGCAGAAGACCTGAAGCCCAATCGCTTTGAAGCCGCACGAACCGTGGCAAAGGATTTTGTTGATAAGAGAAATTCCGACCGAATTGGATTAGTTACTTTTGCCATGAAAAGTTTTACCGTGGTCCCACCTACCCTTGATTATCGTTTACTCAAAGATCTTGTTGATGATCTTCAGATGGGTATTATTGAAGATGGCACGGCAATTGGAATGGGTATAGCCACCGCTATTAACCGGCTTAAAGAGAGCCGTGCAGAAAGCAAGGTCATAATACTGCTTACCGACGGACAAAATAATGCAGGTGAAATCGATCCTGTTACCGCAGCCGATTTGGCTGTGACCTATGATATTAAAATTTATACTATTGGAGCCGGAACGCGGGGAACAGCGCCCTATCCTATTCAAGACCCGATATTTGGACGCAGGTATCAAAATATTGAAGTTAATATTGACGAAGAAATGCTTAACAGTGTTGCTGAACTGACTGGTGGAAAATACTTCCGTGCTACCGATTCGGAACAGCTTGAAAATATCTATGATGAAATTGACCGGTTAGAAACTTCTGAAATTGAAGAACTTATTTACACTGATTATAAAGAACATTATTCAATCTTTTTAGGCCTTTCCTTTGGATTTCTGCTTCTGAGCTTCTTACTCAATAAAACCATCCTAAACGGACTTGAAAATTCTTAGTGTTAAAAAAACTTTGCCTGTAAAGAGGAATTCCTTATAAATAGCGCTACCCATCGCTTTATAACCTCAATACTTTTGTTTAACAATCAATTCTTAAACCACGTATCTTTCATAAGATATTTTTTTAAGATTATTAAAAGCTATTCATGAGCATTTCTTTAATAAAAGAACAACTTCAGAAAAACGGGGTTTTTGAGCGGGTTTATGATCAGTTGCTGGATCAGTCAAAACTCAGCCTGAAAAAATCTATTGGAGCACTAAATAGTTTTTTACTGGATGCTGTATCATCCAAAAAGAATAATATCCTTGTTATTTCTGAAACCGATGAAGGAGCCCGCTTTCTTAAGGCAGATCTGGATGTAATTTCTACGGATAAACATGTAATTCTTTTCCCGTCTTCAAACCGTAAACCATATGACAATCAACAACTTACCGACACCAGTTTAATAGTTCAACGGTCGGAGGCATTGCAAGCTATTGTCGACCATAAACAGAAACTTGTCATAACTTCTGTTGAAGCCATTATAGAAAAAATTGCTCCGCCTTCAGCCCTCAACGAAGTGAGCATTATCCTTGAAAAAGGCCAGGAAGTGGATCTTGAAAAATTCCGGGCTAAGCTTTCTGACCAAGGTTATACCTCTGTAAAGTTTGTGGATGAACCGGGAGAATTTGCCATCCGTGGCGGAATATTGGATGTGTTTCCCTATTCCGGGGAATATCCGATCCGTCTTGAATTTTTTGGGGATGAGCTGGATACCATCCGTGAGTTTGATGCCAATTCTCAGCGTTCCATTGCTTTTTTAAATCAGGCCCGCATAATCCCTGATCTCACAGATCTTCCCCAAACAGAAAAAGCAAGTTTCCTATCCTATTTCGATGATGAGACCATATTGGTTACCTCGAACCGTGATGTGATCCTGTCTGAAATTGGGAAAAAATATGAGCAGGCAGAACTGGCTTTTGAAGAGCATGAAAACAATGAAGAGTTAGCGCTTCCTGAGCAACTATACCTTTCTGAACAGATATTTGATGAGCAATTATCAAATTTTTCTCATCAGTTATTTGTGGAAAGCGTGGGTACTTCAGAAAATATTAAAGACACTATTACCTTTGAGGCTAAGCCACAGCCCGATTTTCACGGAAATTTTAAATTACTCCGGGATGAAATCATCAAAAACTCCTCCAAGGGACTAAATACTATCATTTTTTGTGATAACGATGGCCAGCGAGACCGGTTTGAAGAATTGCTTGGGGAAGCAAGCCAGAAATTTAAATACCTGTTAGCAGTTGAATCGCTGCATGAAGGCTTTATTTATGAACCTGCAAAATTGGCAGTATTTACAGATCACCAGATATTCAATCGTTATCATCGCCCAAAAACAAAAAGACGGCGTTTTCATGGCGGTATATCATTCAAAGAGCTTAAAGATCTGAGTATAGGCGATTATGTGGTACATGTAGATTACGGTATCGGTAAATTTGCAGGTTTCAAAAAAATAAATGTAAAAAATACCGAACAGGAAGTAGTGGTACTTCATTACAAGAATGATTCTACCCTGTACGTAAATGTAACGAGCCTCCACAAGCTGCAAAAATATTCCGGAAAAGAAGGCACAGCCCCACGCATTACAAGACTTGGTTCCGGTGAGTGGGCGCGTAAAAAAGCCCAGACTAAAAAGAAGGTTAAGGATATTGCAAGAGAGCTTATCCAATTGTACGCCAAAAGGAAAGCCGAAACAGCTTATGCGTTTTCACCAGATAATGAATGGCAGACAGAGCTGGAAGCCAATTTTGAATTTGAGGAAACACCAGATCAATATGAATCTA
The DNA here is from genome assembly GCA_040878765.1 of Balneolaceae bacterium. Taxonomy (GTDB): domain Bacteria; phylum Bacteroidota; class Rhodothermia; order Balneolales; family Balneolaceae; genus Gracilimonas. The sequence goes on from JBBDLQ010000092.1 coordinate 18,323, forward strand.
TTCAGGCGGTTAAAACTGATATGGAAAGCGAGCATCCGATGGACCGGTTAATTTGTGGTGATGTAGGTTTTGGTAAAACAGAAGTTGCCGTAAGAGCTGCCTTTAAAGCTGTTCTTGATCATAAACAGGTGGCATTATTGGTTCCCACTACTATTTTGGCTGAGCAGCACGCTAAAACTTTCAAAAAGCGAATGGAGAAGTTTCCTGTAAAAATAGAAGCTCTTTCTCGATTTCGATCAGCAAAACAACAAAAAGAGGCTATTAAAGAGCTTGAATCCGGCGATGTAGATATTGTAATTGGTACACACCGGTTACTTTCCAACGATGTAAAGTTCAAAAACCTGGGTTTGATTATTATAGATGAGGAACAGCGATTTGGGGTTTCAGCTAAAGAAAAACTCAAGAAATTCAGAGCCTCGGTAGATATACTCACTCTAACTGCAACTCCCATACCCAGAACGCTTCAGTTCTCGCTTATGGGAGCCCGCGATCTAAGTGTGATAAATACTCCTCCGCCAAATCGCCAGCCTGTTTACACCGAAATTCACAGCTTTGACGAAGAATTGATACGGGATGCAATTTTACAAGAGGTCTCGCGGGGCGGACAAATATTCTTTATTCACAACCGGGTGAAAAATATCGAGGAAGTGGCGGAAATGATACGCCGATTGGTTCCTGATATCCGGGTTCGTTTCGGGCATGGACAAATGTCCGGTTCACAGCTTGATAAAATCATTACCGACTTCTATCAGCATAAATTTGATGTCCTGGTTTCCACAAATATTGTAGAGAATGGAATAGATATTGCAAATGCCAATACCATAATAATAAATCATGCTAATCACTTTGGGTTGGCAGAGTTACACCAATTACGTGGAAGAGTTGGGAGATCAAATCGTAAAGCTTTTTGTTACCTGATCACCAATCCAATCCGGACGTTAAGTCCCGAAGCAAGAAAGCGATTATTAGCCCTCGAAGAATTTTCTGACCTGGGTTCCGGTTTCAATATTGCTATGCGGGATCTCGATATTCGGGGAGCAGGTGATATTTTGGGAGCCGAACAAAGCGGTTTTATAAATGATATTGGCTTTGATCTGTATACAAAAATCCTGAATGATGCCGTCAATGAACTCAAACAAACTGAGTTCAGTGATATGTTTAATGATGTAGATATTGAAGCAGAACTCCCAGAAACTACTGTAGAGTTTGATGAAACTGCCCTTCTGCCCCAAACTTATGTATCTGACAACGTAGAAAGATTAAATCTATACCGGAAACTTTCACAAGCTAAAGAACCACAAGCAATAGATGACTGGAAAGAGGAAATTGAAGATCGGTTTGGTCCTATACCCAAAGAAGCTGAATTTCTAATGCTTGCCAGTAAAATCAAACTATTTGCTTCTAAAAACTTCTTTACTAAAGTCACTATTCGAGCAGACCGCATGTGGCTGGTTTGTCCTAAGCAAAGTTCTGATATGGGTAAGAAATTCTACGATTCCGGTAAATTCCAGGAAATACTTGAGAAGATTGAGTCAGCCAGAAAAGACAAATTCCAGCTTGTTCAGAAAAAAGATTCGGTTCGGTTTGTAGTACAGGATATTCCGGATATTGAAGCCGCTTTGGAATTCCTTATAAAAATGCTTTTAAGTGAAATACATGCCTGATCTAAACAAGTATATTGATTTAATAAAATCGGGTGATATCGTGGCCTTCCCCACCGAAACTGTGTATGGGCTTGGAGCTGATGCCTGGAATCCAGCAGCCATAAAAAAAATATTTGAGTTAAAAGGCCGCCCGGCTGACAATCCGCTAATCGTACATATCTCAGATAAAAATCAATTGAACGACTTTGTTGCCCAAATACCTGATTCTGCCCAAAAATTAATGGATGCTTTCTGGCCGGGTCCGCTTACACTGGTATTCAAAAAGAAACCAGCAGTTTTAGACCTGATAACGGGTGGGCTGAATACAGTCGCATTGAGAATACCCGATCATTCACTGGCTATCGAGTTAATTTCAAATACAGGGCCATTAGTGGCTCCCAGCGCTAATAAATCGGGGCATCCGAGTCCTACCAAGGCCGCGCATGTTTTAAGTGATTTTGGGGCTGATTTCCCGGTTATTGATGGAGGCGCTACAGAAATTGGGCTGGAATCAACGGTGCTTGATTTGACTGCGAAAGTACCTGCCATTCTTCGCCCCGGAAAAATCGGAGTACAGGAAATTGGCAATGTTTTGGGTATCGAAATCGAAGCCGGTTCATCCCAAACAGAAAAAACAGAGATCCCTAAAAGTCCCGGACAGAAATATTCGCATTACAAGCCCAAAGCAGAAGTTTACTACGGTGATATATCCAATTTTGAAAAGAATACCTTATATCTGGTTCAGCGTGAAAGGATTGAGTCTTCTAAAAACGTAATTAATTATTCGGGTGATTTGGAACTGCTTTCACAAGAGTTATATGACCGTTTTCGCCAAACGGATATTAAAGGATTTAAGGCAGTATCTATTGAAAGTATAGAAGACTATTGCTATCAATATCCTTCTCTCTATGATGCTTTATTGAATCGAATTGAGAAGGCAACCGGTAAGTAGCCCCTGTTAACCTACGAGAAGCCGGAACTTGGGGAACGAGAATCAATGAGGGGCGAGTAATTTGCATCAATCCTCAAATACGCCGAAAGTCTGGTCAGGCTGCATTGCAAGCACTGTTTCAACCATCATATCAATTAAGGCATTCACATCTTTCATGGAAACCACTTCAACCGGAGAGTGCATATAGCGAAGCGGAGTTGAAAGCAACGCACTTGGAATTCCGGTCTGCTGGTAGAAAATACTGTCGGTATCGGTGCCGGTTCGCACACTGGTAGCTTCATGTTGGATGTCGATTTTCTTTTTCTTACAAACTACCTCAATAAACTCCACCACTTTGAGGTGATTGGCTCCGCCATGCTGCACTGTAGGGCCCTTGCCTAATTCTACCGTTCCGTGTTCTTTTTGGTCGATTCCGGGGGTGTCGGTTGCGTGGGTAACATCAGTGACTAAAGCCACATCAGGCATAAAACGATAGCTCATCATGCGGGCTCCAAATCCGCCCACTTCCTCTTGAATGGAGTTTAGTGCTATCACATTCACCTTCAAATCCTTTTTCTTCTTGCTGATTTTTCGAAGCGCCTCCGCAATCACATATCCGCCAATCCGGTTATCCAGTGCCCGGGCAGAGAGTAAATCATCATTTAAAAACTCGGTATCGGTAGCATAGGTAATCGGATCTCCGATTTGAACCAATTCAAGCGCTTCTTCTTTTGAGGAAACTCCGATATCCACATAAATATCTTTCCATGCCGGTTGTTTGCCTCCACCGTTTTTATTGTCTTGAAGATGGATGGCGGTATTTCCGGTTACCCCAACTACCCTTCCTCTTTTATTGTGAATGAAGACTTTCTTGGCCCGGGCAATGGTAGAATCACTTCCCCCCAATTTGTTCACATACACAAATCCCTGTTCATTGATATGCTGAACTACCATGCCGATCTCATCACAATGGGCTTCCAGCATTACCGTGGCTACATCGCCGCTCATATTAATTTTAGCTGCGCAGGAACCGTAGGCATCGGTAACCACTTCGTCTGCAAACTGATCTACGTATTTTTTCCAGACTTTTACCCCTTCTTTTTCATATCCCGTTGGACTTGGAGTAATAAGTAATTCTTCTAAAAAATCGTGTTCGTTTTGCTTGGCCATCTGTGATTAATTTGGGTTGAAATTCGGTCGGCGGGAATATACAAAAAATGCCTTCCTCTTTGACATAATGATACCATATCCCCTTATAGAATTTTGATTTAATTCTTATCGCTTTAGTTCATTTAATAAAGCTAAATAATAGAACAGTTTTAAACTTAAAATGATGATTCATATTTACGTTCAGCTCATTATTTGTTTTTTTAATGAATTTTTGATAAATGTAAATATATCATTCCTTTTAGGGGTAGTTAAAGGAGTCAAATTTCAATCTAAATATTAGGGGATATAACTATGAACAATCTAAGTATAGGAAGCATTATAACCAATGGATTCAAAATTGGTTTTAAAAACATCATACAGGTAATAGGAGCTTTAATTTTATATGTGTTAACTGTTTGGATACCCTACCTGAATGTTGGTACCACCATCGGTATTTATTCCATTGTTCCTGCTTTAAGCAAAGGTGAACATTTCAAACCGACCAGTATATTTGCCTCCGAAAACAGAGACAAAATGGGTGGTTTTTTCCTCCTGTTAGGGTTTTTATATCTGGGTGTTACTATTGGTATGATATTTTTAGTTATACCTGCTATTGTTATTGGTGTTGCCTGGGGACTTGCTATCTACCTGTTTATTGATCAGGGAACTAGTCCTCTTGAGTCGCTTAGTAAAAGCTATGAACTAACATATGGACATAAATGGACAATTTTTCTGGGCGTATTTATTCTCTCACTTATCATAGGTATTGTTGTAGCAATCCTGACCTTTATAGGACAAATGTTTTCTGAGGCTTTTGCAATCGTATTAACAGTAATTGCATATCTGATTGCTATTCCTGTTTGTGTTGGTGCTTATGCCCATATTTACGGGGTATTGGCTGGCAATAATGCAGCACCCTATGAAGCCGAGGGAAATTTTGCTTAATTAAAATTGGTTTTCACGACAATTATAGCCCGGAGATTTTATAAAATTTCCGGGCTTTTTTATTTCAGCCCTTTGATGTTACTCCATATATTCCTATTTGAATTTCTTTTCAATTTAAATTTCATCTGATGTTCAGACCTAAATACGACCCCGACTATTTCTATCACTGGACCGAAATCCCCGTTCGCTTTCGCGATCTCGATCCACTTAATCACGTGAATAACGCTCTCTTTAATACGTTCCTGGAAGAAGCCCGGATTAAATTTTTAGGGGAAGTTGGGCAAATGCAAAGTGAGTTCACCAATGGCAAAACTTTTGTACTGGTGAAATCGACCATCGAGTACCTAAACCAAATTAAGTATCCTGCAACTGTTATGGTGGGTACGGGGATTGGTAAAGCAGGTAATTCGAGCATTACGGCAAAACAAGCACTCTATGACAAAGAAACCAAAGATCTGCTTGGCGTGGCAGAAACCACAGGAGTCTGGTTTGATTTGGAAAAACAACGCCCTACCCGCCTGCCTGAAATTGTAAATTTGGATGATATGGTGATTGGGTAATATGGTGTATTGCTAAAATTAGTAACTATTCATGAGCATGCTCTTTGTTTTTTTAAGCTATGATTGCATTCATGATTTCATCACCTAATCACCATATCACTTAATCACCTATTTTTAATATCTTCGGTTCGTTTATAATCCTTAGCCGTAATCCAACATGGACAAAAGTACACGCTACAAAATTTTCAATGATCCTATTCACGGGTTTATTACCGTGCCCAAAGGACCGATCTTAAAACTCATTGATCATCCTTATGTGCAACGGTTACGGAGAATTCGTCAGCTTGGATTAGGATATCTTGTTTTTCCTGCCGCCGAGCATTCGCGATTTTCTCACGCTTTGGGTGCTTTGGAATTGGGGCAGCGCGTACTGAATAATCTCAGGGAAAAAGACACTACTATTAGTCAGCCGGAGTATGAAGGCACATTGATGGCAATTCTATTGCACGATGTCGGCCACGGCCCCCTTTCGCATACTTTAGAGCATTCCCTCATCAAAGATTTCAATCACGAAATGATGAGCCTTGCCATCATGAAAGAGCTAAATAAGGAATTCAACGGGGAGCTGGGTACAGCCATTTCCATATTCACCAATCAATACAAAAAGAAATTCTTATATCAACTCATTTCCTCTCAATTAGATCTGGACCGGCTGGATTACCTGCGCAGGGATAGTTTTTTTACAGGTGTTTCTGAAGGAACCGTAGGCATAAACCGAATTCTTAAAACCATGCGGGTTTTCAAAGGAAATATTGTAATTGAGAAAAAGGGAATTTATGCAGTTGAAAATTATATCATAGCCCGGCGGCTAATGTACATGCAGGTATATCAGCATAAAACCGTTCTCAGTGCCGACTTTCTGCTTCGAAGTGTATTTAAGCGAGTTCGGGATCTTATTTATAATAACGCAAAACTTGAATATGCCTCCTCTGCCCTTGAATATTTTTTAAAAGAGCAGCCCACCGCAAATAAGAGAATTTCCAAAGATATGATTGAACAATATGCGGAAATGGATGATCATGATGTATATCTAAGTATCAAATTATGGGCAAAAAGTGATGATAAGATATTGGCAGATCTATGCCATCGTTTTCTAAACCGTGGCTTATTCCGAACTTCCTTTCTTGAAAAGAGGCCAACCCATGTGCAAAAGGCGGAAATAAAAGGTAAAACCCAAAAAGCCTTAAAAAAACTACGTCTTCCAGATGATGATTCGACGCTGGAGTATTACCTCGGATTTGAGCAGAGTTATTCTGAAGCTTATAAATATAAAAATGAAAGTATCTGGATCTTAGAAAACGAAAAAGCTATTGAGTTTTCTAAAGCTGCTGAAACCAAAAATATTATCGCATTAACCGAACCGGTGGTGAAGTATTACTGTGTACACCTAAAAGAAATTACGATATAAAGGAAGAAGCAGAAGATTTTAATGATCGTTTCCTGATATCAGCTTTACTCAAGGGAAGGAACAAAGATATTTTTTCAAATAGCTCCTGTTCTTTATACGGTTTTTGAATGTACTCGGAAAAACCTTTTTGAATCAATTCATTTCTACTGCCAGTATGCCCACCAGCTGTAATTGCAATAATGGGTGTTTGATTTCCCCTGTCATTTTTTATTTGCCTGATTTTCTTCATAGCCTCAATACCATCCATCACGGGCATGGATATATCCATTAATACAACATCAGGTTTTATATTCTGAAATAAATCAAAAGCTTCTTTGCCGTTTTCTGCTTCAATAGTTTCAAAGTCTTTCATTTCCAGCATTATGCGGGCAAGGGTACGGTTTATGGGTAAATCATCTACTATTAGGGCTCGCATTCCTTTAGCAGTTTTACTCTTATGTTCACAAGTTGAACCTGAGTTGTTTGTTTTATTCTCAGGCATAACCGTTTCAACAGGTATCTTTAGATCTACTTTAGTCCCCTTCCCTTTTTCACTTACAATTACTAAAGTACCATCCAGTATTTTAATCAATTTCTTGCACGTGGTAAGTCCCAATCCTGTGCCTTTTTTTTGTTCTGAATTTCCCTTCCAGAATGGTTTAAAAATGTGATTCATTTCCTCATCAGAAATTCCAACCCCTGTATCATCTATTGTAATATGAAGCTGTTTTACTGAATCACTTTCAGAATGCTTTAATAGCCTCAGCTGAACCTTAACTCTTCCTTCATTTGTAAACTTAATAGCATTGCTAACCAGTGAGTTTATTACGGCTTTAAGTTTATTCTCATCAACCTTGATCTCTTCTTTAAAATCAATACCAGCCTTAACAATTAAATTCAATTCTTTTAGCCGGGCAGTGGTTCCGAATTTATGTTCTATGTCATGAACTAAATATTCTGCGCCAATGATATTATTTTCAAGTTCAATCCTCCCGGATTCAATATTTGAAATTTCAATTATATCATTGATCACTTCCAATAACTGACTACCGCTCGCTGCAATTTTCTCGAGATGAAGTTTTTCAGCCTCATCCATATTTTCACTTTTTTCTAACAATTGAGAATACCCTAAAATTGCATTCAGCGGGGTTCGCAATTCATGAGAGAGTTGTTCCACAAGCTTTGATAACTGATATATATTATTCTTGCTCATCGCTGTTTCATCTCTTGCTTATAATAAAGACACTATAATTTTGCCTCTTGCTTTCGATCACTTTAAAAGGTATAGCTTCCAACTGTAGGTTTTTTCGGGCTAGTGCCGTAAAAATCTTTGCTAAACGAGAAGATATTATATTTTTAATCTCTTTAATCAATTCGGAATATTTCATTACTGAAAATGAAACTCCAAATTATTAAAAGACTCAACCTATTACAGGTTAATGTTTCTTAATCAATACTTGTAAAACCGCTATATTTGCTCGTATATCACAAAAGAAAGCTCTTCGTGATCTTCTCTTGATTTTTCTTTCCAAATTGTGCCAATATCATCCCTGTATTCCGGAAAATAGGTGTCACCGTCATATTCCTGATGTATCTCTGTAATTATAAGCTTGTCTGCAATTTTTATAGCATGATGATAAAGAACACCGCCACCAATAATAAAAACCTCATCTTCATTAAGCGATTCTAATGCATCATGGAGTGAAGTGAAAGTATCAACATTGGAATAATCTTGAGTAGTAGAAAGAACAATATTCCTGCGGCCAGGAAGAGGAATCTCATTTAATTCTTCAAAAACTCCCCGGCCCATAATAATAGTACCACCAATGGTAGTATTCTTGAAATGCTTTAAATCTTTCGGATATCGCCATGGAAGTCCGCCATCCTTACCAATCACCAGGTTAGGATCATGAGCTGCAACCAAAGTAATAATCATACCGCAACCTCGAATTTAATCACTGGGTCGGGGTCATAATTTTCTAGCGTGAAATCTTCAAACGCAAGCTCATCAACCGGCTTTTTGGCAATTTTAAGAGTTGGCAGTTTTTTGGGTTTCCGTGTAAGTTGTTCTTTTAACCCATCCACATGATTCACATAAATGTGGGCATCTACAATAGTATGTGCAAAAGTGCCAGGCTCCAGCCCTACTTCCTGCGCAATAGCCATGGTCAAAGCCGAATAACAAGCTAAATTAAATGGAATTCCAAGTGCAATATCGCCGGAGCGCTGGGTTAGGTGACAGTTAAGTTTTCCATTCTCCACATTAAAAATGTACATGAGGTGGCATGGAGGAAGCCCCATTTCATCCAGCAACCCCGGATGCCAGGCACTTACAACAATTCGGCGGCTGTATGGATTCTTTTTTAGCATATCTATTGCCCGCCGGACCTGATCAAATTCTTTTCTTACCCAAACATCTTTATCAATTGCCGATCCATTTCCCTCAAAGCGAACAGATTCTTTTTCAAAATAGGGGAATTTTCGCCAGAGAACCGGGTAAATGGGACCAACATAACCGTTTTCATCAGCCCATGCATCCCAAATATGGCAATCCTTTTCATCTCGAAGCCAGCGAATATGATCTTCTCCACGGAGGTACCATAACATTTCCAGAATCACCGAACGGAAGAATACTTTTTTGGTGGTCAAAAGTGGAAATCCTTCGGATAAATCAACCTTATAGAATTCGGCAAAGTTGGAGATGGTGTCGGTTCCTGTTCTGTTTTCTTTTCGTACACCATTTTCGAGTACGCTTTTTACGAGATCATGATATGCTTTCATCGAATAATTTGGTCTTTAAAGTGAAGTTCCGCTTAAAAGTAAGATTGCTATGGTAAAATAGATAATGATTCCGCTTACATCCACAATAGTTGCAACAAAAGGTGCGGATGATACTGCCGGGTCAATATTTAGTTTTGAAAGTATAAATGGCAACATGGCACCAATAAAATTCCCAAATAAAACAATAGTAAACAAACTCAATCCAATTACACCAGCGGTTAGGAAAACTGTGCTATCCAAGACCTGTCCGCCGATTAAATCCCAAGACACTAAAGTCACGAATCCTAATAAACCAATAAGGCTTCCGAGCATCAATCCCGAAGTAAATTCTCGTGAAAATACTTTTTTCCAGTCTTCCATTTTAATGTCATCGGTGGCAAGTGCCCGAATAATAAGTGTTGCTGCCTGGGATCCCGAATTACCCCCGCTGGAAATAATTAGGGGTACAAAAAATGAAAGAGCTACTACTTTTTGGAGAATTTCCTCATATCCACCCATAGCAATAGCTGTTAAGATCTGGCCAACAAATAAGATAACAAGCCACCAGAGCCTCTTTTTAACGATCTCGAATATAGATGTTTGGGAATAGTAATCATCCAAAGCATCCATACCGGCCATTTTCTGCATATCCTCGGTGGTCTCTTCTTCGGCTACGTCAATAATATCATCAGCAGTTACAATACCTACTAAAACACCGTCAGAATCAACTACAGGAAGAGCTACACGGTCATATTTTGCCAGCATTTTTACCGCTTCTTCCTGGTCATCATTTACCGTAAGTGCTTCAAAAGACCGGTCCATCAGTGTTTCTATTTGATCATCCGGATTAGCGAGAATCAAATGAGTAATGCGAAGGTCATCAATCAGGTGTTCTTTGTCATCTACTACATAAATTACATTAATGGTTTCTGCCGTTTTTCCATATTCCCTAATATGTGCCATACTTCGGGAAATGGTCCAGTCAGATTTCACCTTCACATAGCGCGGGGTCATCAAACGCCCGACGCTTTCCTCAGGATAACCCAATAATTTTTTTAGTTGTTTTTGGTCTTCCCTGTTGATGGAATTCATTACCCGCTGGGTAAGGTGTCCGGGAAGTTCTTCCAAAATTGAAACCTGCTCGTCAGGTTCCAGATTACCCATTACATCACTTAATTGCTGTTTGTTGAAGAGTTCTAACAGCTCAACTCCCTTTGTAGTTGGAAGTTCTGCAAACACATCGGCTGCAATGGGTTTCTTAAGTAAACGAAATACTACAATAGCTATTTCGCCGGGTAATTCAAGCAGTAAATCGGCTACATCAGCAGGAGGTACATCATTCAATGCCTCTTTAAGCGCAACCCAATCCTTGGCGGCAATAAGTTCTTCGAATTCCGGTTTGATGAGTTGAACGAACATGGTGATTTTATTGATAGTTCTGCCTGAAGTTAACGCGCTAAGAATCGGG
>JBBDLQ010000093.1:0-4378 GCA_040878765.1 Balneolaceae bacterium
AAAGGAGGCGAGGAATTTTATTTTCATCACCACATGGTATTCCTCTGCATTGCCTTTAAGGTTCCAGATGAAATAACCAATAACTAAATAAGCCAGTCCGCTCACAATGGCGAAAATAAAAGCAATGATCACATTTGTATGAAAAAATCCTGCAGTAAGAATTAATGAACCTGCCAAAAAAAGTATGGTAAATAACCATTTCACACTTTTCAAACCAAAGCGGATCGCAAATGTTTGATCACCTCGTTTTAGGTCTTCTTCTTTTTGATAGATCTGCGAAGCCGGGTATAAACTCAATATGATACAGGCTACTCCTGCGGCTATTATATCTTCAAAAAATGTGATGGGATATCCGCCTGCTGCTAAATAACCAAGCAAAAATGAATTGGTTCCGGTACTTATGCCAATGGCCGCCAAACTCAAAATCGGCTTTGCTTTCCAGCGAAATATGGGAGTTGAGTACAGCCAAAATAAAAGTATGCTAATGGCATAAATAACAACATAGTTATGATTCACCGTAAACGCCCAGGCCAATCCAACAAATTGAATAGTTAGCGATGCAGGCCACATCCACTTTTCCATTTTTGGGGGTGATTTTAATCCCCCGATGGGGCCTTCATCTTTATCCCACCAGGAATTGTAAGCCGTGGCTCCACCAAATAAAAGCACATGAATATTCAGAAACTGAGGCCAAAACTGTGACCAATTCACATCTGTTACAAACATAGCAGCCAACAAATATCCACCAGATAGAATCAAAAACTGGTAATGCAGCCGAAGATGGATGATAAAATTCTTTAGTTGTTTAAACATCTGTTTGGAATAATTCAAAATGAAAAATGGAAGCCAGCCTAAATCTAATCTTTAATTTTGAATTTTTAATTCCAAGATTATCATTCCGTATCTTTAAGGGTATGTTAACTGAATTACAACAACACAACCAAATTACGGAAAGCATCCCCGAACAAGATTGGCTTGAAAAGAAAGCTAAACATGAATCCCGTGTGGATGAATTGTTGAGTTCTTACCTAAGGGACCGTTCACACCACAAGAAAAACCCGGTGATGGATTTCTTGTTTGAATATTATGCGTTCCGTCCTTCTAACTTGAGGAAATGGTCGCCGGGAATTGGGGCTACACTTTATTTCAGTGATTTTGATCAGCTTCCTGAAATCAGTGAGTTAACAACCAGTGATAGCGTTGCTTTTATTGATCCGGTTTTGTTTCCTGAAAAACGAATTTCCTCCCTGAAGTGGATGCTTATGATGCTGGAAAATACGCAGTCGTCCAAACCCGCATTTGGTTGTTTTGGAATGCATGAATGGGCTATGGTCTATAAAACCGAACATCCACGCCATAAACAGGTGCCCATGCGGATGGAACCTGATGAACTGGCTGAGTTCGTTGAATCGCGCCCCCTGCTGTGCACCCATTTTGATGCCTTTCGATTCTTCACAAAACCTGCCAAACCCATGAACCGGTTTGAGCTGTCGCGGGAAACATTTCACGAAAATGAACAGCCGGGCTGCATTCATTCCAATATGGATTTATACAAATGGGCATTCAAAATGTACCCCTGGATTCCAAGTTCACTTATCCTCGAAGCCTTTGAACTGGCCGTGGAAGCCCGCTACATCGACATGCAAGCCAGCCCCTATGATTTGAGAGATCAAGGACTGGAACCTATTAAAATTGAAACGGAAGACGGGCGGAAAGAGTACAAGGAAAAGCAGGAAATGATTTTCCGAAAAGGTATTCCAATCCGTGAAAAGATTATTCAATCCATGCAAAAACTTCTGGATGGGGTAATAGAGTGATAAAGTGATTAGGTGATATGGTGTTGGATTTGGTATTGAAACTTCTAATCCTGCCGGAACTATTTGAGCTGTATTATTCAGTACCTAAATTTTATAACAGCTTCCTCACCAAATCACCAAATCACCTACTTCACTCCCCAAATTCTTGTAATGCGGTTTTTACCGTTTCGACGTCTTTGTCGGTAATTTCAAAATGGAAAGTTGCGCGGATGGTTTTATAACCAAATTGAGTCATCAGAATGTTTTTCTCTTTCATTTTTTTCAATACCGATTCGGCATTTTCGTTTACCACATCAAACAGTAATATATTGGTCTGCAAGATGTTTTTATCCACAGCAAAAGCTTTGCTATTAAAGATGACCTCGGCTACTTCTTTGGCACGTCGATGATCATCTTTCAATTTCGCCCAGTTATTATCAACCGCATAATCGGCGGCGGCGGCAAGTAAGCCAACCTGACGCATTCCCCCGCCCCACATTTTTCGAAACCGGCGGGCTTTGGCAATATTAACTTTGGAAGAAAGCAGCATGGAGCCAACCGGAGCTCCCAATCCCTTGGAAAAGCAAACAGAAATAGTATCCGCAATTTCCCCAAAAAACTCCGGTTCAATATCGGTTGCAGTTATGGCATTCCAAATGCGGGCACCATCAAGGTGAACGGCTAAACCATGTTCATCAGCAAACGCTTTAATTTCGCGCAATTCTGTTTTAGTATAGCACACACCTCCGCCTTTGTTCGTGGAATTTTCGACGCAAACTATCTTAGTTCGAGGCTCCCAGTCATAATTTCCCCGAACGGTATGCTCCAAAATTTTCCTGTTTAATTTCCCGTTCTTACCCTTAATTATTTGAATTTGAACACCGGAAAGCACCGAAGCTGCTCCCGTTTCATAATTGAAAATATGTCCTTTTTCATCAATTAGAATTTCATCTCCGGGTTCTGTTAACACCTTCACCCCCAATTGATTACTCATGGTTCCGCTGGGTACAAAAAGTCCCGCTTCCATTCCAAACATACCGGCAATTTTATCCTGAAAATTATTCACTGTTTCATCTTCGCCAAATACATCGTCCCCCACTTTTACCTGCATCATGGTTTCTAACATTTCCGGGGTTGGGTGGGTAACCGTGTCGCTTCGTAAATCAATCATATTCTTATTTTGCTTTTTCAATTTCATAGAATATAATCAATACCTGATGCGAACTTAAATCATGCTTACTCAACTCATGAAAAAAAGTATAAAAGTTTTATATAATTGTTATCCTCGTATTGAAATTTTGGAGGGTATAGTCGTTTGAATATTGAATCTAAATATGATGTGATTATTGCCGGGGGCGGACTTTCGGGGCTCAGTCTGGCTTGGTATTTAGCAAAAGGCGGGTATAAAGGTGAGGTATTAGTAGTAGATTCGGTATTTGCTCCTGCCAATGATAAAACCTGGTGCTTTTGGACCAATCAGGAGCCGCCCTTTAAGGAGGTCATTTATAAGAAGTGGAAAAAAACCTGGGTGTCGGTACTTGATTACAGCACCTTTCGGTATTTGAACGAATATAGTTATTACTGCATCAGAAGCGGAGATTTTAAGGAATACGTGCTCAGGGAATTGCAAAAACATAAAAATTTTTCTCTGCTTGAAGAAAACATCCTCGACTTTTCTTCCAATTCCAGTAAAGCTGTTTTATTAACCAAAAATGGTGACAGTTATCTCGGTAATTACATATTTCAAAGCGCACTTCCACCCAAAGATCTTGATCCAAAGGATATTAAATACCCGCTTATTCAGCATTTTTTAGGTTGGGAAATTAAAACGTATGAACCGGCTTTTGATCCCGAAACCTTCACAATCATGGATTTTGATTCGGAATTTAAGCCTGGGGTAGGCTTTATGTATGTACTGCCTTATACCCAGCAAATTGCCCTGCTTGAATTCACTGTATTCTCTGAAGAACCGATCGATAAAAAACAGTACAAGAAAAAGATCAAACACTATCTCTACCACCAATTCGGCCTCGATAAAGAACATTACGAAATCACGCGAAAAGAATATGGAGAGATACCAATGGAAGACCGCCCCTACCTTCCTTACTACGATACCAATATCATTAATTTGGGAGCCGTTGGCGGACAAACCAAGCCGAGTACCGGATATACTTTTTTGAGAGTTCAGGATTATACAAGTCAGCTCGCTCAAAATTTAATTCAGGGTTTTGATCCTCTGCCGCCAAAACAATCAAAATTCAAATACCGCTATTACGATCTGCTTCTGCTCCATATTTTATCGAATTCAACCGATGAGAGCCTCCGTTTTTTCAAATCCCTCTTCAAAAAAAATAAATTTGACGAGATATTCCGGTTTTTGGGAGAAGAAACTAACTTCCGGCAAGATTTAAAGATAATGACCTCAGTTCCCTATATGCCTTTTTTCAAAGCTATATTGAAAAATTTAGTAGTCCGGCCATCTGCCCGCCCGCGTATTAATGATGAGGATTTACTATAACTCGTTGAGTGGTTAAAAAACAGTATTAGAACCTTCGAGCGTCCGTTAGGTCCTCGAAGCGTTC
>JBBDLQ010000094.1:0-2367 GCA_040878765.1 Balneolaceae bacterium
GCCGTAAACAAATGATGATTAGTGAATGATTTATGTGCCAAAATTGTAATAATATCGAATGCTAAAAAGATATAATTATGGCACATACACTCAGAATAATTCATATTGAAAACCTAACGCACGACGTAAAAAAATTCATCCTCGAAAAACCAGATGGTTATGAATTTGAGCCTGGTCAGGCAACGGAAGTAGCCATCGATAAAGAGGGCTGGAGAGAGGAAAAACGACCGTTTACTTTTACTTCACTCAATGAAGATGACTTCCTGCAGTTTGTGATTAAAATATATCCGGAACATAATGGAGTTACGGAACAGATCGGAATGCTGAAAGTAGGCGATTTCCTTATAGTTGATGAACCCTGGGGAACCATTCAGTATAAAGGGGAAGGTGTATTTTTGGCTGGCGGAGCGGGAGTAACTCCATTTATTGCCATCTTCAGAGATCTTCATAAAAAGGGAAATATCGGCAAGAATAAACTCATATTTTCCAATAAAACGGATAAAGACATTATTCTGAAAGATGAATTCGAAGAAATTCTTGGTAATCAGTTCATCAACGTAATCACCGATGAAAAACCTTCAGGAGACCATATTTTTCTGGATGGCTTTATAGATAAAGAATTCCTTGAAAGCCAGATCGATGATTTTGATCAGCCTTTTTATGTGTGCGGTCCCGGTCCTTTTAACGAGGCAATAATGGAATATCTACAAGAACTGGGAGCCGAACCGGAAGCATTGGTGTTTGAGGAGTAGGCGAATCCATCCCAATAAGTTTTCGCAGAGACTCGTAAATGATCTTCTGCCCAACTGCATTAATATTCAGCGTAACTCAGCGAGTGAATCTGCGGAAATCTGTGAGAAAAAACAATCCATTACCCCGGCCATTGTACCATTTTGGGTCCCAAGGCTTCTCTACATAGCTATTGTATTTATCCCGTAAAATTCCGGATGTAAATGAGCCGGGTAGTTGATCCAAATATATTTTTTAAAAAAATCATATTGAGTATGCAATACAGCATTTAATTGCTTTATTTTATCCCCTCACACTCAACTCACTCTTTTATACATACAAAATGCGACAGAAGCTGTTAAGCGAAGGTGCCAAGGAACTATCCTACGAAATTCGTGAAATCGTAAAAAAGGCTAATATCCTCCAAAAAGAAGGAGTAGAAATTACGTGGGAAAATATTGGTGATCCCATTCAGAAACATGCACAGGTTCCGGAATGGATAAAAGATATTGTACAAAATCTGGCTGCCAATAATGTTACTTACGGATATTGCGATTCAAAAGGAGAACTCAAAACAAGAGAATTTCTTGCAGAAAAAAACAATGCTTGCGGCGGAGCACAAATTACCGCAAATGATATCTTGTTTTTTAACGGTCTTGGGGATGCCATTTCCACTTTATACCACTACCTCGACTCCACCTCACGCGTAATTGGTCCATCACCTGCATATTCTACCCATTCCTCGGCCGAGGCAGCTCATGCCAATCACCAACCGCTGACTTATAAGCTTGACCCCAAAAATAACTGGTATCCGGATATGGAAGACCTGCGCAATAAAGTGCAGTACAATCCAAATGTGGTGGCCATCTTAATCATCAATCCGGATAATCCGACTGGAATGGTGTATCCCAAAGAAATTTTGGAAGAAATAGTGGGGCTTGCCAAGGAATTCGACCTCATGTTGATCTCTGATGAAATATATCATCACATTACTTACAATGGCGCCCGGGCTTATGCGCTTGCTGAGGTCATAGACGATGTACCCGGAATTGCCATGAAAGGGATCTCTAAAGAAATGCCCTGGCCGGGAGCGCGTTGTGGGTGGATTGAATGTTACAATCGTGACAAGGAAAAGGAATTTGACCGGTTATGTACATCTTTAGATGATGCAAAAATGATTGAAGTATGTTCAACAACATTACCTCAAATGGCTATTCCTGAGATTTTGGGTGATCAACGTTTTTATGAATACCGTGATGAGCTTAATAAGAAAATTGGCTGGCGGAGTACCTTTATTGCCGAAACACTTTCGGAGGTACCGGAACTGATTATCAATAAAACCTATGGAGCTTTTTATAATACCATTGTTTTCAGGGAAGGTGTTTTGCAGGATAACCAATTTTTAGAAATTGAAAATCCAAAAGTTAAAAAACTGGTTGAGGATTGGGTAAAAGATGTACCACTGGATTTCAGGTTTGTCTATTATTTGTTGGGAGCAACCGGAATTTGTGTGGTTCCAATTTCTTCATTCTGCTCCGAATTATTAGGATTTCGTGTGACCCTTTTGGAAGAAGATGAGGACTTACTTAAAAAAACCTTCACTCAAATCCGGAATTCAGTTCGGGAATACATTGATTC
>JBBDLQ010000094.1:2467-4312 GCA_040878765.1 Balneolaceae bacterium
GTCGAACAAAAATTCCGGCTATTTCAAAAAATGTATTAAAGCTTATCCGAAAAATAATAAGAAGTAATGTCTTAGTTTTAACTTATGGCAGATGACCCTTTCCTTTGTTTTACGTATGTTCCGTCAAAAATTTAATGGCACACGGCACTCACAATGCGGTTCCTGATCCGCGAAATGATGATATACTTATTTATGTAAATGGAGAATTGTTTCCAAGAAAGGATGCCAGGATATCCGTTTTTGACAGTGGCTATTTGGTTGGTGATGGTGTGTGGGAAGGCCTTCGGTTACATAAAGGTGTATTGGTTTTTCTGGATGATCATCTTGAGCGGCTATTCCAGGGAGCAAAAGCCGTGGGTATGGACCTGAAGATGAACAGGAAAGAGATATCCATTGCGGTTTGGGAAACGCTTAATGCCAATAACATGAAGGATGATGTTCATGTGCGCCTGATGTTTACCCGTGGTATTAAAAAAACTCCCTCACAAGATCCGCGTCTAACAATTTCAGGCCCAAATCTGGTGATTATAGCTGAATACAAAAAAGCTGATCCCGAAAGCAGTAAAAGAGGGGTGAAATTATTTACCAGTACAATTCGACGAGGTTCACCGGATTACCTCGATCCGCGGCTAAACTGCCATAGTAAAATTCATGAAGTACAAGCCCTTATACAGGCACAGGAAGCCGGTGCAGATGAAGCACTGATGCTGGATATCAATGGATTTGTTTCAACCTGCAATGCAACGAACTTTTTTATGGTGAAAAATGGTGAAGTATGGACCTCCACCGGCCAGTATTGCATGAATGGTATTACCCGTAAAAAAGTTATAGAAGTCTGTAAACAGGCTGAAATCCCTTGTTTCGAGAAGAATTTTTCGTTGTTTGATGTATATGGTGCAGATGAGGCTTTTGTAACCGGAAGTTTTGGCGGTCTCACGCCTGTAACAGAAATTGATGGAAGATTAATTTCAAAATCAGTACCCGGTAGCATGACTATCAAATTGCAAAAGCAATATGAGCAGGCAATTGCTGATTGTGTTAAAGAACTAAAAGTTTAATTATAAAAAAATGTGATTTTTAGCCGGAAATGGATGTATTAGATCAGGCTAAAAATCCAGAAAAAATGATATAAATGTTAAAGACTAAAAGAATTTGTTTGTGGAGTGGTCCGCGTAATATTTCAACAGCACTCATGTATTCCTTTGCTCAACGCGAGGATACTACTATTGTAGATGAACCTCTATATGCCCATTATTTAGCTAATACAGATGCTAGTGAATATCATCCCGGTGCAGAAGAGGTGTTAGCCGAACAGGAAAATGACGGACAAAAAGTAATAGAAGAAATCATTTTGGGAGACTATGATACCCCAATCGTATTTTTCAAAAACATGACACACCATCTGGTGAATCTGGATTGGAGCTTTATGGAGGAAACCGTGAATGTGATTTTAACACGCCCTCCGAAAGATATGCTGCCCTCTTATGCCAAACAGGTGAGTAATCCTACTATGCAGGACGTTGGGTATGCCAAACACCTTGAGGTAGTGAAGTATCTAAAAGCTATTGATAAAAAGCCGGTTATAGTAGATTCGAAAAATATTCTTCAATATCCGCAATCCAGGCTGAGAGAATTATGCGGAACCCTGGGAATTCCATTTGATGAAGCCATGCTGAAATGGCCGGCAGGTCCCCGAAAAGAGGACGGAGTGTGGGCGAAGTACTGGTATCATAATGTGCACAGGTCTACAGGTTTCAGGGCGTACAAAACCAAAACTGAGCCTTTTCCAGAAGAATTGGAAGATTTGCTTGAGGAATGCCAGGAAGCTTATGAAGAGTTGCTTAC
>JBBDLQ010000095.1:0-5608 GCA_040878765.1 Balneolaceae bacterium
GTTTCCAATGAGGAATTGCAGCCCATCGCAGACCAGGTCAAAACAAATCTGGAAAATGTTATAGACCATCTTTAAAGAATATTAATTCAAACAAAAACACAGGTACCTATTATGAAACGCTTAACACTCACACTTTCAATGATTCTATTTTTTGCCGGCATGAGTATAGCTCAGCAAACGCAGGAAGATATGGATCAGAAAAAGCAAGAAATGATGGAAATGATGCAAGATACCACCATGCGGTCTATGATGATGGAGCATATGGCTAATAATCCCGAAATGCGTCAAAAAATGATGCAGCATATGATGAAAAATATGGATGGAAATATGAACATGCAGAACATGCAGGATATGATGAAAAACAATCCTGAGATGAAACAGCGTATGCAAAAGCATATGGAAATGATGCAGTCGATGATGGATGGAGACATGAAAATGGATCAAGCTAAAATGAAGGAAATGATGGGCGATTCATCCATGATGAAAATGCACATGATGTGCATGCAAATGATGCAAGGCGGCATGATGGATGACAGTACGATGAAACATGATTCAAACCAAAACAATGAAATGAACCATAATGGTCATCATTAATTAAAAACGAGCTTGGGATGTAGCCCCATCTCATCCTAAACTTTAAATTTTCACGAACTTTATACATAAAAACACTATGCATGATTTTCAATTTTTCGGAGGAGGCTGGATGATGTTTGTTTGGTGGTTTTTAATCATAGTCCTGATCGTCATAATTGTGAGGGCACTATTTGGCTCTCCCAAACCCAGAACAGGCGATGAGTCACCCATCGAAATACTCAAACGACGGTATGCGAAAGGCGAGATTGATAAAGAAGAATTTGAGGAGAAAAAGAGTGAACTTCTCAAATAGCCTTTATCCACAATATGGTTTATAAACCACAGCCAGAGAATTATTAATGAAAAGAAAACAGTTTATTAAACAAGCTGGATTGGGAACCGGAGTATTAGCTCTTTCTCCCTGGCTTAGCTCTTGTATATCCGATAGCCCGGTTAAAATGGGTGATTTTACTAATCCACTTCCTATCCCTGG
This sequence comes from Balneolaceae bacterium, assembly GCA_040878765.1. Classification (GTDB taxonomy): domain Bacteria; phylum Bacteroidota; class Rhodothermia; order Balneolales; family Balneolaceae; genus Gracilimonas. The sequence continues at coordinate 1,067 of JBBDLQ010000095.1, forward strand.
CGAAATCAAAACAAATGAATTTGATTTGACAGCAACACCGGCTGATATACAGATCGGGGAAAACCTTCACCTATCCGGATTCCAATTCAATAAAAGTATGCCGGGGCCCACTATTCGCCAGAAAAAAGGCGATACAGTACATATCCGCTTTAATAATGAAATAGGTCAGGATAGCATTATTCACTGGCATGGACTCATTGTACCACCGGATATGGACGGCCATCCGAAAGATGTGATATCAAGTGGAACATATGATTATGAATATACACTCAATCAGCGGGCGGGCACTTATTGGTATCATCCCCATCCGCATCGCATCACCGGGCCGCAAGTGTATAAGGGTCTGGCGGGATTTTATATCATTGAAGATGAGGAAGAAGAGGCGTTAAACCTGCCATCGGGAGACCGGGAAATTCCCTTGGTTATACAGGACCGCAGGGTAACGGACAGTGGTGAAATTGTGTACAATCCAAGTATGCCGGAACAAATGATGACCGGTTATTTGGGAGATAAAATATTAGTGAACGGAGTGCCAACCCCTTTCTATGAAGTTGGACCAGGGTACTATAGAATACGGGTTTTAAATGGTTCCAATGCTCGCATTTATAATCTTGCCTTCGAAAATGATGTTTCTTTCACTGTAATTGGAACAGATGGAGGCCTGCTTCCCAAACCCATTGAAACCACCGAACTTTTAATGGCACCAGGTGAACGGGCGGATATCCTGGTAGATTTTTCAGAAGGCTTTAGTGGAGAACGGACTCAACTTATCAGCAAACCTTTTGAGGTGCCCTCGGGCAGTGGAATGATGGGAATACAAAATATGATGGGGGGAGATTTTGAACAGGGTACAGGATTTTCGCTTATGGAATTTAGAATCAACAAACCAGGACCGGACACTTCATTCACTCTGCCCGAACAACTTTCCGAATCCGCTTTTCCTGATGTTTCGGAGGCTTCCGTAATACGACCCATTGAACTTTCCATGCAAATGATGGAGGGCCACACCATAAACGGGAAACTATTCGAGATGGAACGCGTGGATGAGAGCGTAAAACAGGGCGATACCGAAATCTGGGAGTTTATCAACAATTCGAATGTTCCGCATCCCATGCATATTCACGCGGTTCAGTTCAAAGTACTTGAACGCAGCGGAGACCGGGGCTTAATACCCACCGAAACCGGCTGGAAAGATACCGTGCTGGTGATGCCGGGGGAAAGAGTGAAAGTCATTATGAAATTTGATGCCCCAAAAGGTTTATACGTATTCCACTGTCATAACCTGGAACATGAGGATGCTGGCATGATGGCTAATCTTAAAATTATCTAAAATCACTAAATACAATGGAAGCACTATTTGTCCCCGAATGGGCCCCTAATATTCATCCCTTACTGGTTCATTTTCCCATCGGCATTCTGGTGACGGCCGGACTGGCTAATTTGATCTCACTTTTTATTCCGGATAAATGGTGGGATGAGGAAAAAAATACCATTCTGTATGTATTAGGAGGTATTGCTGCGATCTTCGCGTACTATACCGGTCAGGCCGCAGCCGATACTGTGTTTCTGGAAAGTGAGGCCCAATCCATACTCACCGAACATGCCGACTGGGCCCTCTGGCTGGTATGGTTTTTTGGATTGTACATTGTCCTTCGAATTGCTTTCCACTGGTTTGGGCTTTTTGAGAAACGTTTATTTAAGGTCATCGCATTCATAACCGTTCTTCCCGGCTTGTTCATGATCTATGAAACCGCTGAATATGGCGGAAAAATGGTTTTTGGGTACGGAGTGGGAACCGGACAACTTTTACAGGCTGAGGAACCTTTACCCACTGTGACATCTGATACTGATTCCGCAGCAGTCACCTCCTCATTCCTAGAAAAAGAAAATGGCGACTGGATCTGGCAAATTAATGAAACGGCTGTTAGTGATTTGATCTCCAATTTTCACTGGATCGAAGGTTCTGTTCAAGATCTTAGCCCAGAAGTACGGCAAGGCAATATAAAACTTGAGACTAGGGAAGAAACCAATTTCTTCGTAACTCATAACAACTTCCAAAATGTGCAGGTAGATACTTATTTGAATATCGAAAACCTGAACGGTGAGATTAAATTCGTTCATCATGTTCAGGATACCCAAAACTACGACTTCGTTTCCTTGCATTCGAATGGCACCATCCGGCAGGGAAGAATGCAGGATGGGGAAACTACTATTTTTGAAGAGGGCTTTTTTGAACCACAGGGCACCCAATATCTGCGGATAGTTTCTGATGGCACCCATTTCAGAGGTTATATCAACCGCGAGATGAAAGTACACGGACATGGAGCTGCTCCAGAACAAGGAGCGGTAGGCATCCGGCTTGAAGGAAACGGCTTCGTGCATCTTACGTCCATTGAAATGAACCAATTAAACTGAAATAACAAACTACCATGAATCACCAAAATCACGATCACAACGAAAAACATCAGCATGATCATCACGATCATGAAAATCATTCTGATCATAATAATCACGAACACGGAGATCACGAAAACCACTCCCACCACGAGCATCATAAGCAAATGGTACAGGATTTTAAGTGGCGTTTTTGGTGGGTACTTGGGTTAACCATCCCCATCATGGCCCTCTCCCCAATGATACAGGATTTCCTTGGGGTTGATTGGAGATTCACAGCTGATATATGGATTCTTGCCGCCTTGTCCACCGTAGTATATTTCTTTGGAGGATGGCCGTTCCTATCCGGACTGGTGGATGAGCTCAACAAAAAACAGCCCGGCATGATGACACTAATTGGCCTCGCTATTTCCATTGCCTATCTCTATAGTACGGCCGTGGTTTTTGGGTTTGATGGTGACTTGCTGTATTGGGAGCTTTCGACCTTGGTTGGCATCATGTTATTGGGTCATTGGATCGAAATGCGCTCGGTGATGAGTGCTTCATCGGCTTTAGAGGAGTTGGCAGCTTTGATTCCAGGAGAGGCACATCGCGTGAAAGAGGATGGCTCCACTGAAGATGTTTCTGTGGAAGAATTGCAAAAGGGTGACAAAGTCCTCATCAAACCGGGTGAGAAGATACCGGCAGATGGTGTGGTAGTGAAAGGTGAAACAAGTGTGAACGAAGCCATGCTCACCGGGGAATCTAAACCGGTAAGTAAACAGAAAGATGACGAAGTAATAGGTGGATCGGTAAATGAAAAAGGCTCCATCACCATACAGATTTCCAAGACCGGAGACGATTCGTTTCTGTCTCAGGTAATTGATCTGGTAAGAGAAGCGCAGGAAAGTAAATCCCGGACACAGGATTTAGCTAACCGGGCAGCATTCTGGCTGACGATCATAGCAATTACTGCCGGACTTCTCACCTTTGGCGCCTGGATCTTTTTTACGGGTCAGAGTTTTGATTTTGCGATGAATCGTACCGTAGCTGTGATGGTTATTACCTGTCCACATGCACTTGGGTTGGCGATTCCGCTTGTTGTTTCAAGATCCACCAGTATCGCCGCCACTAACGGTTTTTTGATCCGCGACCGTGCTGCATTTGAACAGGCCCGAAACCTGGATGCCGTCATCTTCGACAAAACAGGAACGCTCACGGAAGGCACTTTCACCGTAACCGATATCTTGAATTTCAATGATGAATATTCTAACGATGAGATACTGAAATACGCCGCATCGCTGGAAACTAATTCCGAACATCCGCTGGCAAAAGGCATCCTCGAAAAAACAGACAAGACCTGGGAACCGGACGAATTCGATTCCATCACCGGAAAAGGAATCGAAGGAAAAGTAAATGGAAAATCAGTGAAAGTGGTAAGTCCCGGCTTTGTGAAAGAGCAGGAATTGGAGTATCCGGAAGATGAAGTAGAAGAAATTTCATCCCAGGGAAAAACGGTGGTTTTTGTGATCATCGAAAATAAATTGGCCGGAGCCATTGCCTTGGGAGATGAGATCCGTGAGTCTTCCAAAAATGCAATCAAAGCCTTGCACGATATGGGCATTGAATGCATTATGCTCACCGGAGATAATCAACAAACAGCCGAATATGTGGCAAAAGAACTGGGCATTGACCAAGTTTTTGCCGAAGTACTGCCCAATGAAAAAGCCGACAAAGTGAAAGAAGTTCAAAACCAGGGCAAACTCGTAGCCATGACCGGCGACGGTGTAAACGATGCGCCCGCCCTTGCTCAGGCCGATGTGGGAATTGCCATTGGCGCAGGGTCTGATGTAGCCGTGGAAACCGGCGATATAGTACTGGTAAAAGACAATCCCGAAGATGTAACCGCGCTCATCAAACTCTCCAAATCTACTTACCGGAAAATGGTGCAGAATCTCTGGTGGGCTTCCGGGTATAACATCGGCGCCATTCCACTTGCTGCCGGTGTGTTGTTTGCCTGGGGAATAATTTTGAGCCCGGCAGTTGGCGCGATATTGATGTCACTAAGTACCGTTATCGTGGCTATTAATGCCCGGTTTTTGAAAATGGAGAATTAATCAATCAGAAATATAGAAAGAAGTTTATATAGAATGTTTTCGCTCCGACGCA
>JBBDLQ010000095.1:5708-8381 GCA_040878765.1 Balneolaceae bacterium
CTCCGACGCAGAGCGTGCGGAGCGAGAATAATTAACTTCAACCAAAATGTTACATGTTAATTAAATACGTCAACCTTATTCAGGCATCAACAATCAACAACCTTTCACCTTTCACACCAAAAAAATGAAATCAATAATCACACTTACCCTATTTAGCCTGTTCAGCTTTTCAGCTTTTCAGCTTTGGCGCAACATGAGCATCATGAAAATCATGATCAGAAAGAAGAGCAACATCAGCACAGAGGACATTTGGAGATCCTGCTCGGGCATTACATGAATGCGAAAAATGCGTTGGTTCAGGATGATTTTGAATCGGCTAAAGAATCACTTAAAGCTTTTGCTGAAGAAGTTCAAAGCAGTGTGGAGATGAATGAGCACGAAGAGTATACCGAAAAACATGCAGATCATCATGCCAACATGGTGGCTGCTGTGGAAGATGCTTCGGAAGCTGAAAATATTGACAGCCTGAGAGCGGCCTTTAAGAACATTTCCTACGAGCTCATTACCGCGGTAGAAAATCAGGAATATGATGGCACATTATTCAAGCAATTTTGCCCCATGTTTGAAGGCGGCAGCAGCTGGCTAAGTACTGAAAAGGAAGTACAAAATCCATTTTATGGGCAAAAAATGCATAACTGTGGCGATTCGGCTGAAATTATTGAATAAACCGTCAATCCTTATACTCCTCTATAAATTTCAAAAGCAGATTCATATTCCGGATGTATTGCCTGGTGGAAATATACTTCTGCCCGGATTTATCTCTGTATGGGGAAGTATCGGTTTTATCGCCCACATTAGTGGTGGCGTACTCTTCTGTTAATTCAGTTTTTTGCCCTTCACCCACATAAGGATTGCTGGTGTTCACCTGAGTTGTCAGCCAACGATTTTGCTCATCCAAAGAAGCTATAATTTCCCGCACCGTTTTTTCATCCGGCATCGTATCCAAATCGAAAGAAGTGCGATATAGATCATAGTCATTTTGAGGAGTTCCTTCCCCTTTAAACCGGCTTGATTTCAGAGGTGAATTTTTTGTGGCTTCTGCGGGTGAAAGATCTTTTACCCGTTCATATTCGTCAATGAGCAGTTGGAGATTGATAGTGCGTTTTCCGCTTGAATGCAAAATCAGTTTCTCATCCTTGTGGTCCACATAATACTCCCCATGCTTCACATTCGATCCTCTCCGATGTACATACAGCGGTTTATTGGTTTCCAGTTCTACAAAAGACGGGAATACATGATAACCATCTTCGGAAGCCTTCTCATCTAGTTTGGTTTCTTCCAGCCATTCAATGATATCGGGAATACGGGCCAGATATCGGCGGTCGCCCGTAAATTCATAAAAACGGATCAGGAACATTGCATTACTAAAGGTATATGTTGGAGAAAGTGACTTTGGTTCATAAGAACGGGCCTGTGCAGGCTGTAAATCCATATCATGCTGCATGGCCCAGCCGGCCTGAGGATTTCCACCGAGCGTAAGCAGGTAAAAATTCATTCCCCGCCTGATGGGATCCAGAAACCGCTCATTGCCAAGAGTGAGGTAACATTGAACCAAAAAATGGATGTTTTCCCACACTACATCATCATTGAAGGTGTAATAAGAGGTGTAGTCAGGTACACCATTTTTCACATAATCATACCTAAGCGGATAGCGTTGAGGCCAGCCCCCAAGTGGATACTGACTTTCCAGGATAAAATTAATGGCCTTGTCTAAAGCCGGTTTGTATTTGGGGTCCAGGTTTTCGAGGTACATCCTTAAAATAACACGTGCTGCCTCGGTAGTCACATCATCGTCGAAGGTGTCATTGCCATAGTAATATTGGAACTCTTCAAGCCGCCACCCGTTTTTCCCAATAGTGCTATACCATTTTTTCATTGAACGGTATCCGGCAAAATCGATAAAATAATTCCACCCGCCATGTTCGCTTTGTCCCCAAATTAGGGCTTCAACTGCTTTTTCAGCGGCTTCGAAATAATACGCTTGCCCGGTAACCTGGTAGGCATCCAAAAAAGTATGCGTCATGCTTACGGTTCCGGGTGGCTGAACCCAGATCATGGTTTCGTAGGCTTCCATTTCTCCCCATCGTCTCGACATATCCGGCAGATAATTCCACAAATACCCCCCATTTGTGCTCACTTCCTCAACCATAAAACGCGTGGCATTAAGCATAGCTTCTTCTGCTTCGGCTACAATATTACTCGATTGCGCTGATAAATTGGCAGGCACTAGAAAAAGTGTTGGTAAAAGAAAGAGTAGGGTTTTGGACGTTTTCATAAAGAGAAAATTTAGGTTGATTTACAGCGACATTTAACAGATTATACTAATTCATTTACTTTACCGGTAAATTATAAATTTAAACACAATTATCAACCATTGACCGTATTCAACTATAAATTATTTTCCGGATTCTTATTTGTGATACTCTCAGTATTTATGCTGATAGCTGGCTGTTCTTCAAAAGAAAAAAAAGCTAAATCCATTACCTGGAATATTGACAATACCGGAGAAATTGGCGGCCTGAAACCAAATGTGTTGGGTGAGCCGGAAGCTGTGGATTTTGAAGGTGGAAAAGCGCTCGCTTTCGACGGAAAAGACGATGGATTGATTTTGCCTGTAAATCCTGTAGATAGCTGGGAACAGTTTACCGTGGAGGTATTGTTCCTCCCCGCCCA
>JBBDLQ010000095.1:8481-11921 GCA_040878765.1 Balneolaceae bacterium
ATTCATTTTCACCCCAAAGCATTAACTCCGGAAAACCTGCAGAAGGTCTTAAACTAAATTCAAAGGAATTATATCAATCAAAATTTATAACCGAACATCTAAATAAAAATTAAGATCATGAAAATTGAGCATTTTGCTATTAACGTTAAAGAACCGCTTGCCATGGCGGAATGGTATGAAAAAAATATTGGATTGAACATTGTAAAACAGTCCAAGGAGGCTCCTTTTATGACCTTTATGGCTGATGACAGCGGAAGGGTGATGATCGAGATTTATAACAATCCTCCCGATAATGTGCCTGATTACAAGAATATGAATCCGCTACTTGTACATATAGCGTATGTATCTGAAGATCCCACGGATGATAAAAACCGTTTGGTTGAAGCTGGCGCGACGGTTATAAGTGATGAGCATCTTGATGACGGCTCACACCTTGTAATGCTGCGCGACCCATGGGGAGTTTGTATTCAGCTTTGCAAACGGGGCACACCCATGCTGGCGGAGAAGGAAAGCCTCTGATTTAGCAATTGTAAATACTCTCATGCTGTTTTTTCACACCCCTCAGTTGTGAGCTAACATATTTGTTCACTAAATCTTAATCTCGTTTTGTATTATGTGTTTTACTACATAGAAATACAAAATAATAAAGGTGGCTATGAATTCATTTGAGGTTATTAAAGCGAACGGGGATAGAGAGACCTTTAAGTTATCAAAACTGAGACAATCACTGACAAATGCCGGAGCACAACCTCCGGTAATTAAGGATGTGATTAATAACCTGGAAGAAGAAGGATATTTCATAGATGGCATCACTACAAAAAAAATTTACAAAGCCGCATATGATTTACTTCGGGATAAGTCAGATCATGTTGCGGGTCGTTACAAACTAAAAGAAGCATTATTCGAATTGGGCCCTTCCGGGTTCCCGTTTGAACTGCTTGTTTCTGAAATATTCAACCGGCTTGGCTATAAAACTAAAGTGGGGGAAATTGTACAAGGAAAATGTGTGTCTCACGAGATAGATGTAATTGCAGAAGATGATGATTCAGTATATATGATTGAATGTAAATTCCATAACCGGCAAAGCCATAAATCTACCGTTACCACACCACTTTATATACATTCTCGTTTTTTGGATGTTCATGAAAACTGGAAAACGCAGCCACATTATCAGGATAAAACCAGCTATGGATATGTGGTCACAAATACACGTTTTACCTCCGATGCTTTAGATTACGCACAGTGTGTAAATCTAAAATTACTCAGCTGGGATTATCCCCTGAACACCGGCCTAAAGCATTTGATTGAACGCACAAAACTACATCCCATTACTTCTCTTTCTTCTCTCACTAAGAAAGAAAAACAACTGCTTTTAGATAATAAAATTATTCACTGCAAACAGATCTTAGATAATCAGGATATTCTGAAAAAACTACATTTAAGTAATGTCAAAAGAACGCGCATCACGTCTGAGGCTACCTCTTTATTAAACGAATGATATAATTGGTTTGATGGGCACGGTTCTTTATAATCCAATAACTATTCATCAAAGCAGTATTTATGAAAGAAAAAATACTTCCCTATTTCACTGATGACATTAAAGTAACCTGGGATAAAGAGCGCTGTATTCATGCAGCCGAATGTGTGCGTGGACTGCCCAAGGTTTTTGATCCGGATCGCAAACCGTGGATCAAGCCGGAGCTTGCTTCAGTGGACAATCTTACCGAAGTGATTGAACGCTGCCCCACCGGAGCCTTGCATTATGAGCTTGGGAAATCAGACAAGAAAGAACAACCGCCGGAGCAGAATGTCATCACCATAAAGAAAGACGGGCCATTATATATTCATGGTGTAGTGGTCATAAAAGATCTGGATGGAAACATTGTTTTAAAAGATACCCGTGTAGCTATGTGCCGGTGTGGGAAATCAAAAAACAAGCCATTGTGTGATAACTCCCATACCCCCGCTAATTTTAAAGCTGATACTTCCTACAATGTGGAACGGCTCAGAACGGACCCTGTTAAAGGAAAAGGCGGAGAGCTTTCCATTACTTTATATGAAAATGCCCCGTTTTTAGTAGAGGGTAATTATGACTTTGTGGGCGAAGAAACCGGCAGGGAAACATGCAGCAAGAAAATGAGTTATTGTCGCTGTGGCGGATCTCAGACCAAACCGTTTTGTGATGGAACACATAAGAAAATCGGCTTTGTTAGTGATTAATGGTTATTTGTTTCTTTAATTGCAATATTTCTAATTTCCCAGTAACCATTACACCATTAACCACATGCTGAATCCAAAGATCATAATCGTCATTGCCACATTCCTGCTGGCCCTTGCCGTAGCCGCCGGAGCCTTTGGCGCACATGCCCTTAAAAACACCTTAAGCCCCGAGCGCCTTGAAACTTGGCAAACTGCCGTTCAATATCACGCATGGCATGCTTTGGGGTTGCTGTTAATTGCTTTGATTGGAACTCAATTCCAGATAGTAATCACTTGGCCGGCCTCATTTATTTTAGCAGGTATTCTGATTTTCTCAGGAAGTCTTTATGTGCTTTGTTTAACCGGGATAGGTTGGTTGGGCGCCATTACACCTATCGGAGGGATTGCTTTTATAGCCGGATGGATAATATTAGGAGTTCAAATGCTAAAAATTATTTCTAATCCCTGAAATAAACATATATTTCAGGCGTAGAGGATTTACATCTAAACAATATCATCATGATAAAATTAATCTCCTTCTCTATTATTCTTTGGTTTACGTCGGTGTCGGTTCCTTTACTTGCCCAAAACAGTGAAGTAGAAAACAACTTATGGGATCGTACTACTTTTAGAATAGCAACTGATTTTTTCTCAGAACAGGCCCAACCTTCCTCTGACTGGAATTCATCCAAGTCATTTTATTCAAATCCGCTTTTAAGTATAGAAATGGACTATGCTTTCACAAAAAATTTTACCCTTAACGCCGGATTAAGTTATACCGGAAGCAGCACTGAAGCCAATGGTATTTTAGACTATGCCATTCAACCCGAAGATGACGCTACACATACTATAAAGTCTGAAGACAAATTTCGAAACCTTATGTTGGACCCTAAGGCAAAACTAATTTTTTCGTTAAGACAATTTGACTTTTTCTGGAGTGCGGGACCAATCGTTTCTTTTGCTGTTTTGAATTCTGAAAGTTCCGCTTCTACCTATGCAAATCCTAAAAGCTTTAACACACTCAACAGTAACAATTCGAAATCAATAGGATTTGGGGCCCAGGCAAGCACCGGCTTTCAGTATTTTTTGACTAATAATTTTGGTCTGAGCCTTGAAATAGGCTATAAAACACTTTCACATAAATCTCTTTACACCCAAATTGACTTTACCGACCAAAAACAATCTGCTGATTATACCCTTAATACCATGTTTCAACGGGTAGGAGTAGTATTTAAATTTTA
>JBBDLQ010000095.1:12021-27576 GCA_040878765.1 Balneolaceae bacterium
CCGGGTTATCATATGAATAAAAAACACTGGAATACGGTAAGCGTGTCGGGTAACCTGGAGGATGATTTAATTTTTGAGCTTATCAAACATTCTTATGATTTGGTCGTAGAAAACCTTCCAAAAAAAGATCGTGAACGGTTGACTAAATAGGCGATTTCGTATATCGATTAAATACTGTTTTAGTTACGGAGCAGATTTGCCGGGAACAAAGCGACGCATCATTTTTTTGAAAAAATTCCAGAAAAACTCAAACTGACCGAAGATTGCTCCATAAATCAATAAAAAGATATTATAAAGTGGAAATATTGTTAAAAGCCATACCACTGCTTTAAGCCAAAAGGGATCCTGATGTACAATTCCCAGAATATCGAACACAAAACGGCGCGCATAAACAGCCGAAAAACCCGTAAACGAGAAAACCACAATAATGACAAATACCTGCCAGGTACTGGTTATTCCCCACCGGACCTTCAATTTTTCAAATAATTTCATAGGTAAAATATTAATTCAAGGAAAATATCCTTTTTCTAAGCCTATGTGAAGTCAAACATTTAGAATTATTCATATTATTATTTTTACAAATTACTTAAATGCTTTCTTGCAATTTCTAAAACGTGCAGGTAGTTTCAGCCGCACGAAAGGATATTTTAAGATTATTCAGACTAACAAAAACAGGGTATGCATTCATATATAATGGAGGCTCTTGGCACATTTTTCCTCGTATTGGTTTTTGGCTTTACGGGAGACCCATTTGCCATTGGCTTAACTTTGATGGCTTTAGTATATATTGGTTCCAGGATATCAGGCGCCCATTATAATCCTGCCGTATCATTTGCTTTTTTTCTTAAAAGAAGATTAAATGGAGCAGATTTGGTTGGATATATTATTAGTCAGTTAATTGGCGGATTCCTTGCGGCTATTGCCATATATTTTTTAGCTAATTCGGTATTCTATCTTGATACGCCCTCCGATACTAATTTGTACCAACAGGCTTTTGCCGAGGTTATTTTCACCTATATATTTGTGATGGTAATGTTGGTTTTCAGTATCTCTAATTCCCAAAGAAAAAACCAAAGCAAGGGGTTAATGATAGGCCTGACGTTTGCCGCAATGTTAATGGTTTCAACTTCCATTTCAGGCGGAATTTTGAATCCTGCAATATCAATTGGAACCGCCGGCTTTGATTTATTAATGGGCAATAATTCCTTTGTACATGTACCCTTATTTACTCTTGCTCCTTTAACCGGCGGTGCGTTAGCGGCCTTTTCTTTTAGTTATTTAAGTGAATTCGTGGAAGATTAAAATGAAAGCGGCTTCCTTTACCAACCGTACTTTCTACATTTATTTCACTTTGATGGGCATTTAATATTCCCTTTACAACCGAGAGCCCAAGCCCGGTTCCACCCTTATCACGTGAGCGAGCCTTATCCGTCCGGTAAAAGCGGTCAAATAATCGATCCAGATGCTCCTTACTGATACCCGGCCCTGTATCCTTCACATATACTTCTACATGTTCCTTGTGCATCACAAAACCGATCTCAACCTTACCTTCTTGTGAGTATTTGATAGCATTGGAAAGCAGGTTATCAAGTACTTGTTCAATTTTATCAGGATCAGCATTTACTTTGCAGGTTTTCAGGTTTCGAGAAGTTAATTTCAGTCCTTTTTTTTGAGCCGAGGGCTGATAAACCGTTTCTACTTCTTCAACTAGTTTCTTTAAATCAAAAGGCTGCCTGTTCAAAAAACTCTCGTCAAAATCATAACGCTGTAAGGTCTTTATATCTTCAAATAATCGGGCCACCCTTAAAATTTGTTTTTGGGCCATTTTCATATACTGCGCTTTCTTATCGGGGTGAAGGTTCTTGAGTTCCAGCATCTCAAGCGCTCCCGAAATGGTATGGAGCGGATTGCGTACCTCATGCGTGATATCTGCAAAGAACTGACTTTGCTTTTCATTGAGTTTTTTCAGCTTTTCATTATCCGCACGCAGCGTTTCTGCCATATGATTTAATGAGTCGGCCAGAGTTCCAAATTCATCATTTCGATTAAGATTAATTTTGCGGTCTAAATTACCTTTGGCGATATCCAAAGCAGCTTCATTAAGATGCTGAATGGGTGTGGCCATATATCGCGCGAACAAAAAGCTTACAATTATTACAGCACCAATCGAGAAAAACATCCCCGCATAAATAATATGCCGGATACTAACTACCGCCGCATAATACTGGGCTTTATCCTGACTGATTCTCAGGTACTGAGCGGAATTTTCGGACTGTTCCAGATCTATATAGGCAACCAGTTTTTGGGCATCATCCCTGTTTTGGATTATAGGGTTGCCGCCACGCAGCTCTAATTGTTCCAGCAAATAGGCATCCAAATAAACCGCTTCATTTATAAACGCTTCTTCGGGGAAACTCAGAATCCGAACTCCGTCATGATCATAAATAGCAATTTCATAACCAGTTAATTCGGCTTGACGTTGAACTTTTTGGATAAATTGATCATCGTCCTTAAAACTTCCGGTTGCTAAAGCCAGGGAAAGGGCGTCGCGTTCAAATTGTTCAATCCCTTCTTCCAGTAAAAAACTTCGAATGGTTAAAATAGAGTAGGCGCTGATTGTGATAATCCCGATGATAAGCAGGATGATATAAGTCCACGCCAGTTTTGAGCGAATGTTCATTTATGCAAATATTCCTTATTGAAACCATACCCCACCCCACGATAGGTTTTGATGTACTTACCTTCATCACCCATCTTAAGCCTCAAATTTTTAACATGAACATCTACGGTCCTGTCAAAAACATATTTTTCTTCATCAGAAATTTTTTCCAGGATCTGCTGCCGGCTATACACCAGCTTGGGATTCTGAAAAATCATTTCCGCAATGGTGTATTCGGTGTGTGTAAGCTCTACTAAATTATCCTGGATATACATTTCCTTTGAATCCAGGTCTATATATACATGCCCGTATTGTATCCAGTTACTTTTTTCAGGAGGCCGGCGGCGCAGCTGAGTTTCTACGTGAGCTTTCACAAGGTTCAAACTTGCAGGTTTTTTGATGTAGTCATCGGCACCCAGCTCAAGTCCTTCAATTTCATCTTTTTCCTCATCGCGGGCCGTTAAAAATAATACCGGGATCTCATATACAACAGGATGTTGACGAATATACCGGCAAATGTCTTTTCCATCATGATATGGCACCATGATATCCAAAATAGCCAAGTGGATATTATTGGCATTCTCATCAATATATTGAATGGCCTTTTTGCCGTCTTTTGCCCAATAAACCTCATAATTATTTAGTTGCAGGAAATTAGCCAGCATCTCGCCGGATTCTTCCTCGTCTTCCACTAACAGAATGGTGTGTTTGTTACTCATAATCCTCTTTGGTGTGGTAGTGTTTCACTAAAGTATGTACGATTCTATTCAAATGTTTACATTATTCTAAAAATCAGAATTTACACATGAATTACCAAGGAAAAACAGTATGGATTACAGGAGCCTCCTCAGGCATTGGGGAAGCTTTTACACGGGCTTATTATAAAGAAGGAGCGAATCTCATACTATCGTCCCGAAGGGAAGACGCTTTACAGCAAGTAAAAAACAGCTTGGGGGAAGACACTTCCAATGTCAAAATCATTCCTTTAGATCTTACCAATGGAGAAACCTTTCCTGAAAAAACCAAAGAAGCACTGGCAGCTTTTGGACAGATTGATGTGCTCTTCAATAATGGCGGTGTAAGTCAGCGTTCCACCGTGCTGGAATCCGAAATGAGTACCTACCGGCGGCTGATGGAAATCAATTATTTTGGTGCCATAGGATTAACCAAAGAAGTATTACCACATATGGTGCAGCGGAAATCGGGCCATATAATCGTAACAAGCAGTGTGGCCGGAAAAATAGGGACAAAATATCGCTCGGGCTATGCCGCAAGCAAACACGCTGTACAGGGCTTTTTCAACTCCCTTCGGCAAGAAATGTATGAACATAATATTGCGGTGACTTTGCTATGTCCCGGCTTCATCAAAACCAATATCAGTAAAAATGCCCTTACCGGCGATGGCTCCAAATTTGACCAAATGGGAGACGCCCACGCCAAAGCCATGACCGCAGATGAAATGGTTACCAAGGTGATGCCGAAGATCAAAGCACAAAAGGAAGAGATATACGTAACGGGATTTAAGGAAGGACTTGCTCTTTGGGTTCAGCGTTTTTCCCCTACACTGTTGAACAAGATTCTAAAAAATCAGAAGGTGACCTGAGAGTCTGTAAACGGGGGCTTCCGGTTTGCGTTCTTCAGACAGGCGCTTGGGAACGAGGTCTAAAATCAATAGGTGATTTGAAATTCGTTATTGGGAAATTAAGATTATATCAATAACGAATAACCATTAACAAATCTATCCCAGCTTTTTTCTTTTATTCAGGTAAGCCAGCAGCGCTTCATCAAAAGGGGCTTCGGTATCCATTTCCTCAAAATCGATTTCGAACTCACTGCAGGCCATGCGGAATTTCTTGGTGTACTCGGCTACTTTTTGCTGGTAATCTTTACGAACCTGCGCCGGAAGTACTTCAACTTCATCTCCCATTTCCATGTCTTCAAATACAAAACGCTGGTCGGGGAAATCAAGGTCACGTTCACTTCTTTTTTCGAGCACATTAAATAAAATAACTTCGTGTTTCCTGTGGCGCAGGTGTTTCAGGGCTGAAATTATTTCTTCATGCTCCTCAACATTTTCAAACAAATCGGTGATAATTACAACCAGGCTCCGGTGATTTAATCGCTCCGCCACCTCGTGAATAGCCTGGGCTGAGGCTGTTTTCCTGCGCTCCTCATTTTTATTGTCCTCCCGAATCAACGCTCGCTCCAGCTCAATATAAATCTGCCGTAAGTGAGCATAAGTAGATTTTGCAGGGATGAAGGTCTCTATTTTTGAATGAAATGGGATAAATCCGCAGGCGTCACGCTGCCGGTGCATCATATACATCAGCGAAGCCGCATAATGAATGCCATATCTGAGTTTAGACCATTCACCAAAATGTTTAAAAAGCATGGAAGAGCTGGTATCCAGCATCACGTATGCCCTGAGATTTGTCTCTTCCTCATACTGTTTCACATAAAACCGTTCTTTCTTGGCATACACTTTCCAGTCGATGTGCTTAAAATCATCGCCGGGATTGTACGGGCGGTGCTCGGCAAATTCCACGCTGAATCCGTGAAAAGGACTTTTATGCAGGCCGGAGATAAAACCTTCCACAATTTTTTTGGCCCGCAGTTCCAGCGAGGATAATTTAGATAGTATGCTTGGTTCTAAGATCATGGTTTATGGTACCAGTATAATTCTTTTTATGAAAGGCAGAATGTTCCGAATTAGTATTTTTCTTCACAATTTTTTCGCAAAGAACGTCCGGAATTTTCTCCAAACGAAACCCTCCAAAGTCTCACAGACCTTTGGGGTTTGATGTTACTTTTTAGACTGGAAGCGTTTCCATGGCTAACCTATAATAAAAAAAAGAGATACAACCTGTAATTAAGCTAAAATCTTCACAAATACTTTGCATTGAACCCGTAACATTAAGTTACATTATTCATACCTCATCAACCTAAAATTATACGCAGTGCGCTCATTCCTAATTTGTTTCGGAATTCTGTTTTTGTTCTCTTTTCCAGTAAAACATTTATCAGCTCAGCCGGCAGATTCAACCAAAATAACCCTTTCTCCTGAATCCGGTTTTTATATTGAAAGTGTAGATGGATTCATGGGTTTTAAAGTCAGCACCCGGCTGCAGCAGCAATTCGGAATGTTGGTTCCGCTAAGTGAAAAGGATGCATTGCAAAGTGAGATTGCCATACGGCGGGCAAGAATTCGTATTCACGGTTTCTTTTATGAAAAAAAGCTGACTTATTTTCTGCAACTTCAAATGGACCGGGGAAACCTGCTTCTTTCTAATGCCGAATTCCGATGGAAAGCCACCGATAACCTGCAATTGAATTTCGGACAGTTGTGGCCGGTTGCCGGACGGCAATTCCGTACTACTTCTGATGTTTTTCAAATGATTGACCGTTCCCCTGTAGCTCGGTTTTTCTCCCCCGGCTACGATATTGGTGCCAATGCCCAATATAATTTCAATTTTGGCGGAGAGGGATTAATAAAATCATATCTCAGTATTACTCACGGTGAGGGCATGAACAAAGCTTCTGCTGCCGGAGGTTTTGCCTATGCCAGCCGGGTTGAGTTATTGCCGCTGGGCGATTTCATCCAAAATGGAGATTATACAGAAAGCGACATTCATCGCGAACAAAGCCCAAAATTATCTGTGGCCGCCGCTTTGTATTACAATCAGGATGCCTATTCGGTAATTGGGAATGAGGCAACTTCTGCAAATTGGGACGGAATTAACGATGACATCGCTTCATTATATGTGGATGCATTATTCAAATATGATGGATTTTCCCTGTTGGCTGAATATGCCGACCGAACCGTAGATAATGAAATATTACAGGTTAATAATGGCCCCGCAACCTATAGTTTTATCTCCGGCGGGAACGGGTTTACGGCGCAGGCCGGTAAGTTCATTTCGGAAAAACTTGAGCCGACTGTACGAATGAGTATTCTGAACCCGACAAACGAACTTCAGGAGGCCCGAGGTAAATTCACACAGCAAAACACCTATACATTAGGTTTAAATCATTTTCTGCGGGGGCACTCCATTAAGCTGCAGTTAGAAATGAATCTGGTTAATGAACAATTTTTGAATTCTGAAGATCACACGTATTTTCAATTACTGAGTCAGTTTAGCGTCAGCTTTTAATATTAACATCCATGAAATATCTATCTAAAAATTCTATTTCCATTTTGCTTGGCCTGATCGGCTTTGCGATTCCTTTTTTCCTGAATATTCCGGGATTATCGGAAGCGGGACATGTAGCCCTCAGTATTTTCATCATTGCCGCTATTTTTTGGATGTTGGAGCCGGTTCCTATTTACGCTACTTCCATGCTGGTTATTTTACTGCAGGTATTTTTTCTGAGTAAGCAGGGAGTTTTATTTCCGGAAATTACGGCTGATTATTCCCCCAATCCTTACACCGATTTTATCGGCACGCTGGCAAATCCCATTATTATACTTTTCCTTGGAGGATTTGTACTCGCCGATGCCGCCGTTAAGTTCGATCTCGATAAAAATCTTACTCGCATTCTCCTCAAACCATTCGGCTCAAACCCAAAATTTATCCTGCTTGGATTGATGGTTGTCACAGCCATCCTTTCTGCATTTATGAGTAACACCGCCACCACCGCCATGATGATGACGGTGATTCTGCCCATCATTGCGCGGACTGATTTGGACGACCCGGTTAGAATCGGCCTTGCCCTCAGTATTCCCTTTGCGGCAAATATCGGCGGAATAGCCACTCCCATTGGTACGCCGCCCAATGCTGTGGTAATCGGGGCGCTTTCAACCCAGGGTATTAATATTGCCTTTACCGAATGGATGGTATTAGCGACCCCGCTTGTGGTAATAGTACTTTTAGCCGCCTGGTTTATTTTAATGTGGATGTTTAAACCTAAACCGGGCATGCTTAAACTGGATATGAGCGGTACTTTTCAGAAAAATAAATCCGCTATACTTGTGTATGTGGTTTTTGGGATGACAGTTGTACTTTGGGTTACAGAATCGCTGCATGGAGTGGGAAGCAGCATCATTGCCCTGATACCGATTGCCATTTTATCATTAACCGGAATCCTTGATAAGGAAGGAATCCGGAAACTGCCCTGGGAAGTTTTATGGCTGGTTGCCGGCGGTATATCACTTGGAATTTCTATGGAAAGTACCGGCCTGGCGGAATGGATCATCACCAGTATAAACTGGAGTGTATTTTCGGCTATCTTATTGGTTGTCGTATTTAGTGGGGTGGCCATTATAATGTCGAACTTTCTTTCCAACACGGTTTCCGCAACCTTGTTGATTCCGCTGGCTGTAAGTCTTGCTACTTCTGGTGTAGCAGGTGAAGGTTTTAGTCTGATTTTGATCAGCCTGGTAATTGGCGTGAGTGCCAGCCTTGCTATGATGCTCCCCATTTCCACCCCGCCCAATGCAATAGCCATGAGCACCGGAACATTAAAAACCAAAGACATGGCAAAATCCGGTTTTGTTATTGGTATTTTAGGCTTAATGATGGTTACCCTGTACGCACTCTTTTACTGGCCGTTAATTTTAAACTGAGAATATCACAATGGACGAAAAATTATATATACTGGTTGTTGAGGATGAGCTGGAGGTAATGGAAGCCTTAGTTAAAGATCTCGAAAAATTTGAGACTTACTTCCCGGTTGAAACGGCTAATACAGCTAAAGAGGCCGAAGAGGTTGTTGATTATATTATTGATCATGGTCATAAAATCGGGCTTATTTTATGTGATCATGTGATGCCGGGTAAAAGTGGTGTAGATTTATTAATTGAAATGCAGAACCGCCCTGAAACATCGGCCAGTAAAAAAGTGTTAGTTACCGGGCAGGCCGGGCATGAGGATACCGTTCTTGCTATCAACAAAGCTGATTTAGATCATTATATTGCAAAACCGTGGACCCGTGATGAACTGGAAGAGGTTGTAGTTGCAGAATTGACAGATTATGTAATTGCTCATGAAAAAAATCTGCTTCCATACATGCAAATTCTGGATGCAGAAAAATTATCAAATGCCATTCGTAAAAACCAATTGACCGACCATTGATTTTCTAAACTACGCCTCTTTTGTTTTCATTTATTTTTGATGAACACATGATCTTTTTTAAAACTAATATTTAATGTCAAATAGCTCCCATATAGCTTGGTTAAATGATACCAAATCAATTCTTCAGTTTATTCGAAAACTGGTAGATGAGCTGGATGAACTTAAGGATCAGCTCATCGTTTTAAATGAAGATGAATCCTTGTTTGCCCAGGGCGAGCCACTGGAAGACTTATACCTATTGCTTGAGGGAAGGGTGAAACTCACCCGAATTCAACCTGATGACAGTGAAGTCACCCTTATTAACCTGGATCCAGGTAATTTTGTGGGCCTGATTGCTTTTACCACCGGTGAACCTACCCTGACGAGTGCCCGAATTACTGAAAAGGGTTTAGCTCTTAAAATGAAACCCCAGCAGTTTGAACAATACCTGAGCGATCACCCGCGTCTTAAACATCCTCTGCAGCAGCTTATGCTTAATAATATGTTGCAGCGCTATAAAAGCAATCTCCGGCTGCAAACTAAAACACACCTGCTAAGCAAAGAGCTTAACAAGGAGCGAAATGATTTGAAAAAAGCCTACCAGCAGCTTGAGGAAACCCACCAAATGCTTGTGCATCAAGAGAAAATGGCAACCCTTGGCGAACTGGTTGCCGGTTTTGCCCATGAAGTCAATAATCCGGCTTCTGCCCTGATGCGTTCCGCTGAAAACCTCATCGATATATATTCCACTTTTGAAGATTCTAATTTCACTTTCAAACTATTTCGCCTTGGCCTCGAAAGCGAGCCTGTTGACAGTGAACAACAACGCGGGCGCATGCTGGATATGGAGAAAAAATATCCCTGGATTCGCAACAGATCATCGATCCGGAAATTAGCTCAGATGTCGGATGAAGCGCTGAAAATTATTGATGAAAACCGTAAAAAGGGAGATCTCGAAGCCCTGGTAAATCATTTCGAAGCAGGTAAATTAATTCACAATATTCGCATTGCCAGCAAACGGATAGCGAACCTCGTAAAAAGCCTGAAAAGTTATAGCCGGCAGGATCAGAACAAAGAAGAGGTGGCAGATATCCACGAGGGTATTAAAGACACTATCCTTGTACTTAGCAACCGCCTTAAATTCATTGACCTGCACCTCAATCTCGATGAAATCCCCAAAACCTGTGTACAAATTGGGGACTTAAATCAGGTTTGGACCAACATCATTGTAAATGCCTGTGATGCTATGGAAGAACGAGGAGAGATTTATATTTCAACCCGCCATGAAAATGATCTCATAAAAGTTGAGATATCCGATTCCGGCCCGGGAATTCCGGAAGATGTAATGCCAAGTATCTTTGAACCCAATTTCACTACTAAAAATCAGGGAGCTAAATTCGGGCTGGGCCTTGGGCTGGCCATTTCCAACGAAATTATTTTACAATCCGGCGGAAGCATTCTGGCTGAAAATAAAAAAGAGGGCGGAGCAAAATTCACCGTTACCCTGCCTGTCCGCAGTGATTGTTAGGCAATCATCAGCCTAATTGAATATCAGTCATTTACTCATTCGCACTTTCATTCGCCATAAAATATAACTGCATGATGCGAATTTGGTCGTACCCTATCTTTTTATTCATTCGGTCATAAACAACTTTAAGCATATGTGCTCCTTTTTCATCAAATATCTTGATGATTTCATCCTGCTGGCGGAGTGATAATGATGTGGCTTCTGTAATTCCATCCAGTCTCAGGTCATTCCCCTCTTTCATATAATCTTTCAGATGATTCAGGATCGTCACTTCTTTTACCCCGTGCTCCTCTGCCAGGTGTTGAATCGATTGTCCTTCATTAAAAGCTTTTCCAACCTGCTGATGTATCTCTACATTTTCAAATTCTTCAATTTTTTCCCGCAGCGTTTGTAACCTCGATTCGATGTCATGCTCTGCAGTGTATTTTTTTATTACTCCAATAAAAATCGATCCATATTTATTGAGCTTCACTTCGCCCACCCCATAAAGCGCCAACAGATGATCTTTGTCTCTTGGTAAATAATAAGCCATTTCCATGAGGGTGGTATCCGGAAAGATGGTATAAGGGGGAATACCTTTTTCATCGGCTAATTTCTTTCGTTCTTTTCGGAGGATCTCAAACAGGTCTTCATCATATTGTGCTTCCACTTCACTGGTTACCCTTGCGGCTTCTTCGCTGCTCATGGCTGTGGCCGTGCGGTCTAAAGTTCCAAATACATTTTCTTTACCTGTTAATACCGCATGGGATTTTTCTTCCAGCTTTAGCTCGGCATGTTCTCCTTTGGAAAGATAATCTTGTCGGATCAGCATTCTCGAAAGCTGTTCCCATTGATTTTTAGACCATTCTTTTCCGGTTCCGTATGAATCCAGCTTATCGTGTTCCAGCTCCAATACTTTTTGTGCTCCAGAACCCCGAAGTACATTTATGACCTGTGTTTTTCCAAAACCTTCTTCCAGATCAGAAATACACTTCATAAGTTTTTTTGCCTGAAGGGTATAATCCTCAACATCATCATCTTTAGAAATACAGTTATCGCACATCCCGCACTCATCATTGGGATACTCTTCTCCAAAATATCTCATCAACGGGATACGCCGGCATTTTTTGGTTAGGATGAAGTTTACCAGGTCATCCAAATGCTTTTGTGCAATTTCTTTTTCTTTATCTTCCTTTTTATTAATAAAGTATTTGATCTTGTGACGGTCGTTGTAGCTAAATAGCATCACACAATCGGAGCGAAGGCCATCACGACCGGCACGGCCAATTTGCTGATAATACTGCTCAATATTTTGTGGCATATCGTAATGCACTACAAACCGCACATTGGGTTTATTGATCCCCATCCCAAATGCAATAGTTGCCACAATAATCTGCACGTTATCCCGAATAAACTGCCGCTGATTTACGGCTCGTTCCCTGTCAGAAAGCCCGGCATGGTACGGCTTTACAGAATATCCTTCATCATCCAACTCCTGTGCTAATTCATCTACCTGCCGCCGTGAGATACAATAAATAATTCCAGACTGATTTTTCCGAGTGTACAAAAAGTCCAATACCTGATTGGTGGGGTCTTCTTTATCCGCGATCTTCATAAACAAATTGGGCCGGTCAAAACTGGCAATAAATTCCTCAGATTCCCTGAATTCAAGTGTATTCTTAATGTCTTCGCGGACCCGTGGTGTGGCTGTCGCCGTTAATGCTATACAAGTTGCATCCGGAAATATCTCCTTTCGAACCCTTGCCAGTTCCCGGTAATCGGGGCGGAAATCATGACCCCACTCGGAAATACAATGTGCTTCATCAACTGCAAACAGATCAACATTGATATCTTTCAGTAATTCTTTGGTTTTATCCATCAGCAATGTTTCCGGGGCGATATAAAGTAACTTTGCTTTGCCTTGTAAAACCTGGCGGCGGTTATACCCATACGCTTCAGGAGAAAGCGAACTATTCAAATGAACGGCATTAATATCATATTCCCGAAGCTGTTCAACCTGATCTTTCATCAGCGATATGAGTGGTGAAACGACTACGGTCATCCCATCGAACAACAGCGCCGGAATTTGATAACAAAGTGATTTGCCTCCGCCGGTGGGCATAATTACGAGCGCGTCATTCCCCTTAATTACCTGGGAAATTATCTCCTCCTGAAGGGGTCGAAAGGTGTTGTAGCCGAAGGTTTCTTTTAGGGTAGTTTTTGCTTCTTTGATCACAGATTTGTGGGATTTTGGGATTTTACAGATTCGTATCTAATTAATTCTTGTCTGTGAATTCTGTTTTTCTACTTATAATTTTTGAGTTGTGCAATGCGTCTAAAGGTAAGGCTGTTTTCACCAAAATTTAAAAGTAATGCAACCTCCAGTTTATATGCTTTTAAATAGTTTAAAACCTGTGAGATATGCTGATCATTTAATTCTCCAACTGCTTTTAATTCCACAAGAATTTTTCCTTCAACGAGTAAATTTACTCTTCGAGCGCCAACATTGGCGTCTCGGTAATAGAGGGGCATTGTTAACTCACTCTCGAAGTTAAGGCCTTTACTAGTTAATTCATGGATCATTGACCGGTGGTAAACAATTTCGCGAAATCCATTTCCTAATTCAGAATGGACATTCATCGCTGCAGCGATGATATTTCCCGTCAATTTCTTGTACTTAAAACTTGGCGTTTTTTTCTGGTTCATTTTCTAACTGTTTTGTTCTCATTCTACAGTTAGAGCAGTTTCAAACTAATTCCTTACACCGGATCACAGGTTTGTGGGATGGAGGGATTTTAGGAATATACAGTAAGCACTATTAATCTATTATTTCGATATAAAATATTTGTCTTAATTTGCACATAATTGAATCTGTGAAATCCTACCATCCCACAAACCTGTAATCCTTATTTGGACAAGTACAAACTCTTGAACTCATATGGTTTCTTGAAGTGCTCATCGTTGAAATCTTTGGCGAAGTAGATGCTTTCGCCGGTGGATTTCATCTCCGGGCCAAGCTCTTTTTTCACTTCAGGGAATTTATCGAATGGGAAAACCGGCTCTTTGATGGCCCAATTCTTGAGTTTTGATTTCAGGTCGAAGTCTTTGAGTTTTGCCCCTAACATCACCTTCACGCCAATAGCAGCTTCCGGGCGCTGGGTGGCTTTGGCCAGGAATGGAATGGTTCTGGTAGTACGCGGATTGGCCTCCAGCACATAAACTTTTTCATCCTTAACGGCATATTGCACATTTAAAAATCCAAGGATTTCCATGTCTTTGGCGATTTTCAACTGATATTCCTCAATGGTTTTAATGACTTCTTTACTCAGGGAATACGGAGGCAGCACCGCGGTTGAATCTCCGGAATGCACTCCTGCCGGTTCAATATGCTGCATAATTCCTGCAATATGAAGCTGATCGCCATCAAACACTGCATCTACATCCACCTCAATAGCCTGTTCCAAATATTTATCAATCAGGAAGGCGTTTTCGGGATGTGTTTTCAGTATTTGATCTACATAACCATGGAGTTCTTCTTCTTTAACCGCAATGCGCATACCCTGACCACCCAACACGTAACTTGGGCGAATGAGCACAGGATAACCGATTCGGCGGGCTATTTTCAGAGCCCCCTCTACATCTGTGGCTGTTCCGTATTCCGGAAATGGAATATCTAACCGTTTGAGTAATTTCGAGAAGGCGCCACGGTCTTCAGCGAAATCAATCATTTCAAATGCCGTGCCAAAAATATTGATTCCGGCTTCTACAAAACGCTTACCAAGCTTGAGGGCCGTTTGCCCGCCAACCTGTAAAATAACCCCTTCCGGTTTTTCATGCTCGATGATATCCAGCACGCGTTCCCAATAAACCGGTTCAAAATAAAGTTTATCGGCAATGTCAAAATCCGTAGAAACGGTCTCGGGATTACAGTTTATCATGATGGCCTCATATCCCATTTCTTTAGCTGCAAGCACGGCATGAACGCAGGAATAATCAAACTCGATTCCCTGCCCAATACGATTCGGACCACTGCCTAAAATCAGTACTTTTTTCCTGTCGGTCACACCGCTCTCATTCTCCCCTTCATAAGCTGAATAGTAGTATGGTGTTTGTGCCGGAAATTCAGCAGCGCAAGTATCTACCAATTTGAAAGATGGAAAGAGTCCAAGTTTTTTTCTGCGGGCCCGGACTTTTTTGTCCGATACTTTCTCTCCGCTTTTACTAAGTAAATACGCAATCTGAGAATCTGAAAACCCGGCTTGTTTCAGCTCAAAGAAATCCTCTTTGGTGATCTCTGCCAGCGTCTGTCCTTCCGCACGGTTTTCCAGAGAAACCATATACCGGATTTGCTGCAGGAACCACGGATCTACTTTTGTGATGTCAGCAATTTCCTCTACCGAAGCCCCCAGTTTGAATGCATTTCTAATTTGCATGGAGCGGTCCCAATACGGTTTTAGTAATCGCTCGCGAACCGTTTTCCGGTCAAATTCTTCATAACCATCAGCCCCTAATCCATCTCGACCAACTTCCAGTGATTGCCAGGCCTTGTTCAGGGCTTCGGGGAAATTTCGGCCGATAGACATCACTTCACCCACCGCTTTCATCTGGGTGGTCAGTTCTTCATCAACATTTGGAAATTTCTCGAAGTTGAAGCGTGGGATCTTGCAAACCACATAGTCAATGCTTGGCTCAAAACACGCCGAAGTAGTTCCGGTAATCTGATTTTTGAGTTCATCAAGCGTGTAACCCACAGCCAGCTTAGTTGCCACTTTTGCTATCGGATATCCGGTAGCTTTGGATGCCAGTGCCGAAGACCGGCTCACCCTTGGGTTGATCTCAATAGCCACCAATCTATCTGTGCCGGGTTCCATCGCAAACTGCACGTTACATCCACCGGCAAAAGTTCCAATACTGCGCATCATCTTGATGGCGGCATCCCGCATGTGTTGAAGCTGTTTGTCGGAAAGTGTTTGAGTTGGGGCCACAGTCACGGAATCTCCGGTATGCACACCCATTGGGTCCATATTTTCGATAGAACATATGATGATCACATTATCGTTAGCATCCCGAAGCAATTCCAGCTCATATTCCTTCCACCCAAAAATAGACTCTTCGATCAGCACCTCGTGCACAGGACTCATTTCCAATCCGTGCAACACTTTTCGATCAAATTCATCTTCATTCCAAACAATACCGCCACCGGCTCCACCCATGGTAAAAGATGGGCGAATTACGATCGGAAGTCCACCCAGTTCTTCCTTAATCTCTTTCGCATCCAATACGGATTTCGCGGAACGACTTTTACACTGCTCGATCCCTATTTCTTCCATTTTATCCCG
>JBBDLQ010000096.1:0-4211 GCA_040878765.1 Balneolaceae bacterium
GCAATAGTAAGTACCGTATCCGTTGTAGCTGCACTGGTAACGGTAGCGTAAATTCCATGCCCGTTATTATTTTCTATGGTATTGAACTGAAAAGTCATGGGCGCGGCTGCATAATTCGCATAAATAGCATGATCACCGTTGTTGCTTATCGTTGATCGGCTAAGCTCTCGTATATGAGCGTATTCATAACTTGAAGATGCTCCTCTTCGGGTTCTGATTCCATAATCCGAGTTACCAACTACTTCTGAATTACGTAATGTCAATGCTGTATTGGGAGAAGAATTGGTATTATAGAGATCAATTCCATACCGTGAATGATTAAAGCTGGAACTATCTATTGTAATTTCTACACTTGATACAAACAATGCTGTTGAACTTCCATACCAAGAATGCACATTTTTCCAAACTGGCACAATATCCTGACTTCCGGATATATCAATGTTGTTTGATCCATATCTGATGATACTATTAGACAGGTCTGAATAGTGGGTATTATCGCTGGCAGAAGTTGGGTTAATATCTATATCATCCCAATCATTTGGAGCGGGAGAAGTGGTATCACCAATTGCGGAAGTTTTGCCACCAAAATCATCATCCCGATAACTGGTAAACACAATTGGATTCTCCTTAGTACCTAATGAAAGAATCATTCCACTATTAATATCAAGATCTGGACGGCTGTCATGTCCACCTTTTATAATTACTCCCTCATCAATAAACAAAGTATCATTGTTGATTACACCACCATTGGCGTTCCCCATCATATAAACCCCTGATGTGATCTGCTCAGGAAATTTGGATGAAAGGGTGTCTTTTACATGCTGAGGATAGAATTCAAGGGCGTTATTGTACGTGTTATTAGTGAATACGTTGCCGTCAAACCCTACATCATCTACATAACGGTAACCCAGTTTACCATGAATAGAAATTCCAAATTCATTACCGTCAAAGGTATTGTCAATAAATTTTGCGGATGAACTTCTTATCCCAGCTTTTCCGTTATTTCTGAACATGTTTCCGGCAATGGAAATATCATTAAGATCCATATTCCGGTGGTAAATCCAGGCTCCAAAATTTCCATTTTCTTCAATAGTGTTCCCTACAAAAGAAACCGCTGACGGTGGATGGGTTAATTTAATACCATTGTCACTATTTCCGCTAATGGTAGTATTCGATAATTCTTTTACAGAATAGTAAAGATAACTAGATGATGCCCCTCTGCCATTTTCAATGCCGTTATCCCCATTATTTCGAATGATAGAGTTGCGAACTGTTAATTCACCTGTTGGTAAGGATGTTTTGTTACTACTAGCATGAATTCCATCTAACCGGCTGTTTTCAATGAGAGAGTTATCAATCGTAAGAGTAGCATCATCAATCTCAATTCCGTTTCCATACGAGTGCTGAATAGTTAGATAATTAAAATCATTTGCAAATGATCCTCCGCTGTTTATTCTCAATCCATCATCTGCATATTTAATTACCACATATTCCATTACGGTTTGGTCCGTATCCGGATTAGTCAGATAGATACCATAATGATCTCTCGGCTGTGCTGATGTGGTATCTGAAACCGGATTATTATTGCTGTTATTGATCTTGTCGTCCCGGTAACTGGTAAATTTGATGGAATCAGCAGCGGTACCTTGCGCAATTAAAGTTCCAGCTACTGTAAAATCCTGATTTTGCAACATTTTGATGAGTGTACCAGGCTCAATCGTCAGTGTTTGACTATCATTCACATTTGTATTCGTGTATTCATTAAACATGTATGAACCGCCATCTGAAATATCAGCGGGCAATGATGCACTCAAAGTGCCTTTCAACCCGCGCCCATTTAATTCCAAGGCTTTCGAATACCTGTTATTTGAGAAGGTATTATCATCCGTGCCGCTTAGGTTTTCATAGTCAAATTCAACCAGGCCCCAAATTCCCAAACCAAAGTTATTGCCTTCAAAATGATTGTTGTACAGTTTAGCTGCAGAAGTGCGTAAACCGGTTCCACTATTATCCAAAAATGTATTATCAAAGATTTCAACATCTGCAGTAGAAGCTCCTGACATATAAAGGTGTGCGCCGGAAGCATTATTCCCCTCAACGGTATTATTTACGAAGTAAAATTCGGTATTATACCCTCCAGACATATTAAACCCAATTTCACCATTATGAGCAAATGTAGAATTGGTAACACTATCCACAACCGCAGTAGCTCCGCTATAAGTATCTATATAAACCCCGTGATCTGTATTATAACTGAATTCAGAACTGTCGATGCTTACAACAAAGCTCGAACCACTGTTTATATCAACAAACAATCCATGATCGTTATTTCGCTGTGCTACAATGTTTTTAATATCAACGGTTGTTGATACCTCAAAACCATGATCACCATTTGCATTCGATACGATATTCTCAAAAACTACGGGTACAGCCGTTATACTAATTCCTGTTCGCTGATTATTATCCACAAACATGTTCGTTAGCTGCACACTTGGACTTTCAATTCTTAAAGCTGTACTACCTGAACCCGCATATCTGACATTTACATAGTTTAAAACAGAAGAGGTTCCGGAATTACTAAGTCTCAAATAATTCCATTCGCCGGGTTGTGGCATACTGTTTCTGCCATCCCCATTGGTGTCTCCGCCATATACATCATCTGTAATTGAGGTGAACGCAATCACACTATCTACTTTTCCATCGGCATACATGGTTCCGTTAATGGTCATATACCGGCCCGATTCAAACTTAATATTCGTACCGGGTTCAATATACAAGGTGTCGTTGGATGCCAAACTGAGATTATTACTGACCACATAAACCGTATCAGCATACAGGGTATCATTGTTTGTAAAATTAAGCGTTAAATTTTTAACTGGCAGATTAGCTGTTCCAGATAACCAAGGATCAAAATCTACATTATTACTTACATCATCCCCGATACCCGCCGGATTTGTTAGATTGGAAGGACCGGAACGTGCTCCCCAATAGTTATACTCCGCTTTGACACCTGATGTGCCTTCATTTATAAGTCCCCAGATTGAATTTCCTTCAATAGAGTTATCCTCAATAAGTGGTGAATTTGATCCGGCCTCAATTACCCGAATACCGATGTTATTTGCCCGAATATTATTATCCTGTACATCAGCGGTAGAACCATTATCCATATATATACCGGTACCATTGGTATCAATAACCGAAGCAGTAATAGTTGGTGCCGCATTAATAGGTACACGAATACCACCCTGTCCATTTCTGATTATAGTGGATGAATCAACGGTATAAGACAAAGAAAAGTCAGAAAATATACCATATCCATTGTTGTCTCTGAATGTGGAGTTTTCAATGTCAGGACTTGAAGCTCGTAAATCTATCCCGTGGACATTACTGTATTTAAATTCACTATTGGTAATATTAACGGCATAGGCTCCGGTTGTATAAGATAAAAGAGCTCCACCGCTTCCGGCTCCACCATATTCCATTATAACATAATCTATCACTGAACCTACATTGGAAGTATTATTAAACCGAATGGTGTTCCAGTCGCCCGGTGCTTTAGTACCTGCACTTGAGGTAAAACGAATGGAATCGGCAGCCGTACCATCAGCCACCAAGGCTCCATCGACTAACAAGGAAGTTCCGCTATCGAATTGAACTTCAACCCCGGGTTCAATGGTCAACGTTACCCCCTCAGCTATAATCACATCATTGGTTACCTGATACGGACTATTTGCTACCGTCCAGGTATCTGAGGTTGTTAAGGTATCACTGACAGTTGTATTTGCATTAACGGTAATTGAAATGAAAATCCCGAAAATTATTGATAGTAACAGCTTTCTCATAATATTGGTTTTAGTAAATGTTTAAGGAGTGTCTATTATGCTATGCGTAAAAAAAACAGAAAACAGCTCATTAAATCACTACCCATTTATGTAGTAATTAATATTAATCTTAGTGTAATTCCGTTTTTACAAACAAAATTTTTCAGTTGCTTATAGGTAAACCTATAATCTAACTTTGAGAGTGAACGGTGTACTGTTATAATTACCGCAAATAACAAAGCCCGGTAACTAACCAGATTTTTTAGGTCATTAATATTGTGTGTGTGGAAGCAGTCCGGGGATAGAATGAAAGAATGAAAAAATTGTAAGAGCATAAAAAAAGGGCGGACAAGCTGTCCGCCCTACATGATTTTATAGTTTTGGTTCCTA
>JBBDLQ010000097.1:0-27017 GCA_040878765.1 Balneolaceae bacterium
GCAGTTAGCAGTTAGCAGTTAGCAGTTAGCAGTTAGCAGTTAGCAGTTAGCAGAACATGGCTTTCTTTGATTATACTGTCAAATCTATTTTTAAAACTGTTCACTGTTTACTGATCACTGCTAACTGTTCACTGAACTCGTCTCATATTCTGAACACTAAAAAAACTTTCCGGTATTCCTTCGTTAAATTTCATGGATTTGTATTCCATTACTGTTTTATGGCCTTCTTTGTCTTGTGGAATCATTTCCATTTTTGATGGAATCTGATGCCCGTCAAATTCTTTCACATTCATTCCGTTCATTACATTAATGAGCTCTCCATCTTCATCAAAAAATTCAGTGCGCAGCTGCATGTATTCTTCTTTGGTAACCCAGACATCAACCCTTCCCCAAACCACTGGTGCATCCGGTTTTGGAGTCATTTCGATTTTATAGCATTCGTAGCCTTCTATGGTTTCTTCACCAGCCAGCTCATGTTCATAGTCAACAACTACGGACGATTCACGTACCAAATCATCGTTGGTAAAATCCGAACCCATCCACGATTGCATCATCATGGAAGGTGGCATTTTAATGGTTCGTCCCACACTCGGCACCCAGTTCCAAATTTCATTGCCTCTTTTCAGGTAAGCCGTCCCCTCGTCCCGCGCCGGTGCAGTGATCAAGATCAGAGAATATTCGGTATCGCGACTCCAGCTTTTCATGGAAACAGTTCGATCCCAGGATGGTCGGACAATGGTCATGCTTAACTCAGCTTCCAGCGACTCTCCCCGCATTTTATTATCCATTTTTTGGATGATTTCGGTGGCATCCTGCGCAACCACTACTGAACTTATTAATACCATAATCATTATGAATAACAGTGACTTATGATAATACATATTTTTCCATTAATTTAGTTTTCATTTCCTGAAATGGATATTGGTCGCCCATCGAAATGCAGCCCATTAAAATTCCATCCATAATTGCCCCAACTTCATACGCTTCCATCTCCGGTTGTTCATAACCCAGCTCTTCGAATAATTTGATGTATTGTTTCATTTGTTCTTGCTGGGCGTCCATTATTTTTCCCTTCAAACTACTGAATGTATCAGGCTGTAATGCCAATGATATCATTAAACGGGCAGTACCTATGTCCTCCTTAATAAATTGAAATGTATGCTCCAGTACCTGTTTCATTTTTTCCTTTGGGCTTACATCATCATCAACATTCAAGACTTCTTCACTCAGCTCTATCAACTGATTAAAAATTCCCTCCAGAATAGCCTCTTTACTGTCGAAATAGTGATAGATAAGTCCTTTTGATATCCCTGCTTTTTTTGCCACAGCAGCAATACTGGTTTTTGAAAATCCATTATTGGCAAATAACTCAAAAGCGGCATCCAGGATTTGCTGCCGTGTTTGCCGGCGAATTTCCTCGTTCTGCTCTTTAGTTTTTGGGCTCATTTTTAATTGACTAAACGTTCAGTCAATAATATATATCAATTAAGAAATATTGTCAATTGTATAAATTAATTTTTGATAAGCATTAGAAGAGCCGAAAAAAGCAGATGTTTAAATCTTTACCGTTTTGGTGAATACACCAAATCCAGAAAATTCTGGAGAATCATAGATCCAACATTGCCGGATTTTTCGGGGTGAAATTGAACTCCAATAAAGTTGTCCTTAGCTACTATAGCCGAAAAGTCATTAATGTAATCACACGAGGCTAAGGTGTGTTCGGTTACCGGGGCAAAGTAGCTGTGTACGAAATAAAGATAATGTTTCTGATTCAGGTTTTTCAGAATAGCATGATTTCCTAAATCCTTCAGCCGGTTCCATCCCATATGCGGCACCTTAGCTTTTGCCTCATCAAATTTTTGGAGAGACCCCGGAATTATACCAAGACCAACCGTATCGCCTTCAGTAGAAGTTTCATATAAAAGCTGCATTCCCACACAAATACCCAAAACCGGTTTACTGGTTTTTTTGAGCCATTCATCAACCTCTTGCTGTTTAAGGGATTCCATAGCTGACCGGGCGTGCCCCACCCCGGGAAATATTATTCCATCGGCTTGTTCCAGTTCTTCCGGAGTTTCTGCCAGAATAAATTCTGCACCTAAACGATCCAATGCATTTACAACTGAAGCCGTATTTCCGGCTTTATACTTGATGATAGCAATCATGAATACCTACAAAGTTCCTTTAGAACTTGGAATTTGATTTTTTATGCGCTCGTTTTGTTCTACTGCCGCTTTCAAAGCCCTTGCAAAGCCCTTAAAACATGCCTCTATTTTATGGTGATCATTATCACCGGAAAAACTAACATGAATTGTTGCTTTCAAGTTCATGGCCAGGCTGTAAAAAAAATGTTTTACCATTTCTGTAGGGAAATCACCCACAAACTCTCTTTTAAACTCACCTTCAAACACCAAATAAGGCCTTCCGGATAAATCCAGAGCAACGGTTGCCTGTGCTTCATCCATGGGTAATACAAAACCATACCGCTCGATACCTTTTTTACTGCCCAAAGCTTTAGTAATTACTTCTCCCAAAGCAATAGACACATCTTCTATGGTGTGATGTTCATCCACTTCCAGGTCGCCGTCGCATTTAATGGCAAGATCCACCAATCCGTGCCGTGCGATTTGATCCAGCATGTGGTCGAAAAATTTCAACCCTGTTGCTATGTCTGATTTACCCGTTCCATCCAGATTAATTTCTATACTGATATCCGTTTCGCTGGTTTTCCTTTGAATGGATGCTTTACGGGCTTCTTTGACAATATAATCAACTACCGGCTGCCAGCTTTTATTAGAAACCAATACTTCTGAATCTTTCATTAAGACAAGAATCCCATCTTTTTCATCAATCAAAAGATCTACTTCCCCTTCCTCAAAAAATGAAATCCCTTCCTGCTTTAATAATTTTTTTTGTGGGGATGTCAGCGCCTCTTCATCTATTAACAAATCCCTTCCGCCTTCCAATATTTGCCTTAATGAAGAAACTGTTTTCTCACGAAAAAGAAATTCCCCGGAAGAATCTTGCAGTGTTTTTTTTGATATGGATATTAGCATGTGATTATATCATTTAAATTAAATCAGTGGTAATCCGAATTTTCTATTTTATTTACGTTCGAATACTTTCTCCAAAGCCGCAAAAAACTGATCGTTTTCAACCGATGTTCCTATAGTCAGTCGGAGACAGTTTTCGCAATGTGGTTCATTTCCACGAAAGCGTACAATCACGCCCTCTTCAGCCAATTTATGGTACACTTTTTGAGCATCCGTAATACGAAACAACACAAAATTGGCATCCGTTGGATATACGAATTCAACCTGTGGATACGTAACCAATTTCCCAATTGCCCGTTCCCGTTCTTTTAAAATCGACTCAATGTTTTTTTGAATATGATCCAGGTTTGAAAATGCTTTTACCGCCGCGGAAGATGTCAGTTTATTCACATTATAGGGAGCCTTCACTTTCAACATATATGAAATCACTTCCGGATTTGCCAATGCAATACCTAACCGGATTCCCGCCAAGCCAAACGACTTCGACATGGTTTGAAGAACCACCAAATTTGCGTGAGTTTTAACTGTTTCCGCCAAGCTATTTTGTCCGCTGAAATCAATATAAGCTTCATCCACTATTACCATGCCATCAAAATTATCCAACACTTTTTGGATGTGCTCCAGCTTCATACTGTTAGCTGTTGGATTATTAGGGGAGCAGATAAAAATCAGCTTGGTTTCAGGTTTTACAGCCTCCAGGATTTTTTTGGGTTGAAGCTGAAAACCTTCCGTCAGTAAAACTTCATCAACGGCGATATCATTTATATTTGCCGATACCTTATACATCCCATAAGTAGGCGGATTTATTATAATTCTATCCTTTCCGGGCTTACAAAAAATGCGAAATAGTAAATCGATGGCCTCATCACTTCCAACACCTACAAAAACATTTTCAGCCTTCACTCCTCGAAATACCGCAATCTTTTCGCGCAACTGCTCCTGGTACGGCATGGGGTAACGGTTCAGCTCCAGCTCGTCCGCAAAAGGAGCACCAAAACTGTTTTCATTGGCATCCAGTAAAATACCCGAATCAAAATCATCCCGTGCGCTGCGGTATGGCTTCAGGTTTCGGATGTTTTCCCTCACAAGGGAATTGATGTCTGATGTTTTTTTCATTTATTTAGATTTAATTCTTATCGCTGCAACGCTGAAAGTCTGGGCATGTTGAAAGTTTTGATGATGGAATAAATAGTAAAGCTCATCCCATTATTGACCCGCACCACAATCCCGACCCAAGTGGGGAAGCTCTTTGGTTACTGTTTGAATTAATTCGAGATTTAAATTGCCATAATACTTCTATATTCAGTGTTCCTTGTTCATTATTCAATATTCTTCAGCCGCAGGCTGACAGCATTTTTATGTGCCTGAAGTTCTTCTAATTCTGCCAGCTTTTCCACTGTTGGACCTAAGTTCTTCAACCCTTCTTCACTGAGCGACTGCATGGTAATAGATTTCTGAAAAGCAGCTAAATTCACTCCGCTGTACATTCTCGCATAGCCATAAGTGGGCAGTGTATGATTAGTGCCAGAGGCATAATCACCTGCGCTTTCCGGGGTCAGTTGTCCAAGGAAGACCGAACCTGCATTTATAATTTTTTCTGTATAGGACTCTGCATCTACCACATTCAAAATCAGGTGCTCAGGTGCGTATTTGTTTGAAAACTCAAAGGCTTCTTCAAGATCATGCACAACTATACTAAAACTATGTGCGAGCGATTTACCCGCCATTTCTTTACGGGGGAGCTGACTGAGTTGAGATTTCAATTCTGCATTCAGTTTATCCATATCAAATTCCGGAGTGGCTACTAACACAACCTGACTATCAGCGCCATGTTCGGCCTGCGAAAGTAAGTCGGCTGCCACATAAGCAATATTGGCCTTTCCGTCAGCTATTACCAAAACTTCCGATGGCCCGGCCGGCATATCAATACTTATTTGAGCTTCAGAATTTTGAAGCAGCATTTTTGCCGCCGTTACATATTGATTGCCGGGGCCAAATATTTTATCCACTTTGGGAACTGATTCTGTTCCAAAGGCCATCGCTGCCACAGCCTGTGCGCCTCCTGCCAGTAAAATTTTATCAATTCCGGCCTTTTGAGCAATGTAAATTATTTCGGGTGCTACGCTTCCATTCTTATCCGGGGGCGTTGCCAGCACTTTTGTGGTACAACCGGCAATCATGGCTGGAATGGAAAGCATCATGGCCGTAGAAGGCAAAATTGCCGTGCCGCCGGGCACATACAATCCCACCCTTTCAATAGGCCGGGCTACTTTCATACAGCGAACACCGGGCATGGTTTCTACTTCAATGGGATGCGAAATTTGGGCTTTATGAAACCGTAATATGTTATCAAAAGCTATGTCGATAGCTTCTTTTACTTCTTTGGAGAATGAGACTTCTTTCCCTCTTGGGTCAAAACTAATTTCCTCCAAATCAACCCTGTCAAATTTTTTAGTGAATTTTTTTACTGCTTCATCACCACCGGATTCTACTTCATCGAGTATGGGTTGCACGGTTTTGAAGATGGATGTAAAATCAATCTTAGGTCGCTTTAGCAGTTCAGTTATTACTTCCTTACTTAATTCTGCGTATTTGTATGTATTCATCTTAGTTGCCTTATGGTTGGAGGCTAAGCCTCCATGGGGAATTCCGCAGCAGAGCAGCGGAATGAGTTTCATAATTCAATATTTCATAATTCAGCCCGAACCATCGGGGCCAATTACTTCAATGTTCAGAGTTCGATGTTCCTTATTCAATATTCTATAAGATCATGCTTTCGATCGGCAACATCACTATATCCGATGCACCGGCTTCTTTGAGTTCTTCCATTACCGTCCAGAATTTTTCCAGCGGAATAACGGTATGAATAGCTACCATATCACTTTCTGCCAGGGGCATTACGGTCGGACTTTTAAGTGATGGAATAATTTCCTTGATATTTTCAACAGCAGCAATTGGGGCATTCATCATTATATAGCGGCTTTTAGCAGCCTGCTGATATCCATCCATTCGGACCAGAAATTTCTCGATCAGCTGCTTCTTTCCATCCGAAAGTTCTTTATTGGTACGAATAAGCTGAGTCTGAGATTTCAGAATGGTTTCCAACTCTACCAAACCATTGGCCCGAAGTGTCCCGCCGGATGAAACCAGGTCTACGATAGCATCAGCTACTTCTAACTGAGGTGCAATTTCTACCGCCCCTGAAATTTCTATAATCTGAATATCAATCCCGAGTTCCCCAAAATACTTTCGGGTCAGGTTAGGATAGCTTGTTGCCACTTTTTTACCCTCAAAATCTTTAGCGGTTTTTATATTTCCGTTTTTGGGAGCAGCAAGTGAAAGTCGGCATTTTCCATATCCTAAATCGCGAATCGGTGTCACATCGGCACCGGTTTCCTGGGTTTCGTTGGCACCAACAAATCCCAAATCACAAACACCATCTTGTACATATTCCGGGATGTCATCGTCACGCAGCAGTAACAGTTCTACGTCAAAATTGCGTGTTTTTACAATGAGATTGCGTTTATAATTATCAAAATCGATGCCAATTCCCTCGAGCAGATCAATAGTTTTGTCGGTCAGACGCCCGCTTTTTTGAATGGCAATGCGTAATGAGGTTGAAGAATCCTTCGTTCGGTTCATAATATTAGTAAGTGAGAAATTGGGTTAAAAAATAAGAATAAAAAAGGCAGAAAAGGGTGCTTAATGCACGTGGATATGATGATGTCCGTGATGAGCATTATGGACATCATGATGGAAGTGAATAATATGTAGCTTGGTTTTTTTCACGGTTTGAAAATAGGCATTGTTAACTATTGGCACAACTTATTAACGGTTTTTTAATTTTAGGATTTTATACTATTGGTAAGAATTCCGTTTCATCTTCAGGAGTTACCTCAATACAAACTTCTCCATCCGATATTTATATAACAGTAAGCTATTATTTTGGACTTCACTTTTATCCATCTTCATTCGTTTTGAACCTTGATTAATGGGATTACTTGATTACCATGATTTTTAATCACGGTTCATATTTTTTCTTCTTTTTTGTTTCTTCTACCAGCTTATCGAAATCGGATTCGACCGCTTTATCCTGAATGGGCCTGAATTTTTCGTACTCTTCGTCCGCCAGTTTTTTAGCTACTTTTGCAGAAATTTTTCCGGCATCTTGTAAAATTTCATAATCATTGAATTCCAGAAATCCATCCAGTTTTTCTACCCAATCTTCCATAGTCATCGCGTTCTGGCGTTCGGCTTGGGATTCTGCATAGTCCAGGTACATTGTTACAATCCGATTGAGTGATTTCAATTCTATTTCACTCAGATAATTTTTTGCTGTGGAAATATCTCCTTTTAAAACCTTCCCCTTTGGCGCCCTTTTCCATGTAGTCAATCCCATATTAGGTTTTTCTGCATCCGCACGTTTGGCAATCAATTCGGCTGCCGTGTGACCAGTAATGGCCCAATGCAATTTATTTTGAACCGTTTTATAGAATGTTTGGGTGATTTCAGAGTTGGGATCATAATCAATACTGCACTGTGCGTAGATATCGGTGATTTTTTGGTAGAACCGCCGTTCGGAAGCCCTGATTTCCCGAATACGTTCCAGCAGCTCATCAAAGTAATCTTTGCCGAACAGCGTTTTGCCTTGTTTCAGGCGTTCATCATCCAGTACAAAGCCTTTGATTAAAAACTCCCGCAGTGTTTTAGTGGCCCATTTACGAAAATGAGTAGCCTGTATGGAATTTACCCGGTACCCAACCGAGATGATGGCATCCAAATTATAGTATTCTAAATCTCGTGTTACTTCCCGATCACCTTCCATTTGAACTGTTCGGAAATTCCGAACAGTTGTTGATTTTATTAGCTCTACGGTATCATAAATATTATTGAGGTGCTCACTTATAGTTGATTTAGAAACACCAAATAACTCGGCCATTGCTTTTTGGGTAAGCCATACCGTTTCATCTTCCAGGGATACCTCAATCCGGACTTCTCCATCCGGTGCATTGTATAAAAGAAACCCGCTTTTTTGGTCCTCTTTTGCCATCTGCTATTTCTTTAACCCGTAAAATATATGATTCAGCTTCTTATCCTCATTACTCACTTCAAAATCAGCAGCATCAATTTCAGAGTAGTTGACGTAGAGCAGATTTTTGTCAAACACCAGCGTTTCTTCCATATCCTCAAAAAAGTGTTCTTTCAGGGAACGGGAATTCAGAATGAGTTTCAGAAATTCTTTGTCTAACGAGAGTGCTTTTTGTTCAATCAGCGGTTTGCTCAGTTGCCCCTCAACCAACAGGTTTTCGTCTTTTTCAAGCGCCTGTTTTAAATCATTCAGCAGATTTTGCATGTACTTAATTTTTGTGCGTTTTACATTTAGAGTATAATAAAAAATTCGTTTAAGGAAGGGAATATTCTTTTGTTTGAACCGTGATTCTTGGGATTTTCCTGATTACCTCGATTTTTATTAATCATGGTAATCCTCCAATCCCACTAATCATGGTTCAGCACATCTTATTTCCTTAACTTTCGAAAAAATAATTTCACTATAAAAATCATCATGAAAATAGACGTTAACTGGTTAGGCAAAGGACTTCATTTTGAATCGGAAAATGAAACTAATGGAAAAATTCGAATTGATGGCAGTAATTCCATTGGCGGGCTGGAAGGCGGACTTTCTCCTATGCAATTGCTCCTTGCCGGAGCCGGGGGTTGCAGTGCCATTGATGTAGTTTCTATTCTCGAAAAGCAGAAACAAAAACTAACCGGTCTAAAAGTTGAAGTAGATGGCGACCGCCAGAAAGTAAAAGGGGCCAAGCATTCAGAATATAAAACCATTCACATGCACTATATTTTTGAAGGTGATCTTGATCCCAAAAAAGTAGAGCGGGCACTTGAGCTTTCCGTCACCAAATATTGCTCGGTTTCCAAAGCCCTGGAAAAAGGATCAGAGATCAGCTACGATTATGAAATTTTAAATTAGAAAATCTGAATTATGAATTGGCGGGCAACAATTCAAAATTTTTAATCCATAATTTCTACTTTCGATTTATAAAACCTTCCAAAATTGCTTTAGAAGGCCATTTTAGGTATATTTATTGAATATTAAATTACAATAAATCAGATACTTACCTATGGCTAAATGCGAGTTATACCAAGATGTTAAGGGCGAATGGAGATGGAGAAGGGTTAATAAACAGGGTGATATTGAAGCTTTTTCCAGTCAGGGTTTTGAAAAGGAAGAGGACGCCCGCAAAGATGGAAAAGAGTGCAAAGAATGCACCAGTTATCTCAGGAAGTTTTAGTTTACTTTTTTAAAAAAATTATAAAGCCTTTCCTATCTGGATAGGCTTTTTTTGTTTCAAGTTATATAGCCTTCAAACAATCGCTCCAGCGCAGAGCACATGGAGCGAGGATTCATAGAGTTTCAATATATTTCAAATAACTCAACTCTTGGTTTTATACGCACTGTGAAGTAACCAATTTAAGCTTCATTGTTCATCAAAAGCCAGGATGGCATTCAGAATTACCTGTACAGAACTTTTGTAGAATTCCTGTGGAATGGTTTCAAAATCGTCGGTGTGCTGATGGTAATGTTCATGATCTTCCACACCGAAGTAGATAAATTTTTTCTCTTTCTCATGAAAGGCGGCATGATCTGAAGCATAAGTCCAGTCATCATAACCTTGATCAGGTCGATCATGGCCGAATAATAAATTAATTTGACCTGTTTCAATATTTTCGAGTACCCTTTTCAATTCAGGATGATGATAGGTGCCGCTGGCATATAGCTCATTTTTGTCGTTATTACTTATCATATCCAGGTTTATATTCATTACCACTTTATCCATGAAAATGGAATCCTGTACAAATGCACGTGCTCCTTTCAGGCCCATTTCCTCCGCATCAAAAGCGGCAAAAACCAAAGTATGATTTGGTTGTGCCACCCTGAAATAATCTATGTAAGCGATTAATGCGGCTGTTCCCGAAGCATCATCATCAGCTCCGTTATAAATGAGGCTGTCACGGATTCCCAGATGATCATAGTGGGCGGTTATCACGATAGTCGAGTCTGACTGACCGGAAATTTCACCCACAATA
This sequence comes from Balneolaceae bacterium, assembly GCA_040878765.1. Taxonomy (GTDB): domain Bacteria; phylum Bacteroidota; class Rhodothermia; order Balneolales; family Balneolaceae; genus Gracilimonas. Next base: position 10,158 of record JBBDLQ010000097.1, read on the forward strand.
TTTATACCCGACATTTCATCGCCCTGCCGGCTTATGAAATCGAATTCATGGGTAAATGAACCCTTAAATGGTTTTGCTCCTTCTTCCACAAATCTCCGGACTATATATTGCCTGGCTTTTTTATTTCCTTCAGTACCCGTTCTTCTCCCTTCCATTTCATCAGAGGAAATTACCCGTAAATCTTCGATCAGCTGATCGGTGTCTAATAATGTCTGCGTTTCTTTTTCGAGCGAACAGGCAGTAAAAATGAATATGGCAGCAAAAATAACAACCTGGATTCTTTTCATGTACATCAGGGGGCTTTAATAGTTTAATATGAATTTAAAATAAAATTAGATTGAATTTCTTTTCGCTCCAACGCTGAGCGTGTGGTGCGAGAGCATACATTTGACTTGTCTTATTTTTACCTCGGTCCACACGCTTTGCGTTAGACTGAGATAACTCTTACTGACAAACTAATCCTTAAATATATCTTTTGGCATATGCATGGAAACCAACATATGGGGCACATCCACAACTTCTGCAATTTTAAGGTCACCGGCTAACGAACACAGTGCATAGGCATCATTGCGGGTCATCCCTTTTTCCTCCACCAAATAATCGATCATAAATCGGGTGGCTTTTCTAGCGGCTTCATCAATAGTGGTTGCAAATGCAGTTACAGCATAATAATCTTCGGTTTCATATTGCGGTTCACTGATTTCCCGGCCACCTTTTATCACCTCAACTTCATATACTATATTCATAGATGCTTCGATGGCGGTTCCGCAAACTTCACCATGCCCCTGGGCAGCATGTGTATCACCAATGGAAAATAAAGCACCTTCCACAAACACTGGAAAGTAAACCACGGAACCTTCAGTAATATTAGGATCGTCCATATTCCCTCCATTTTCGCGGGGCGGAATTGTGGAAAGCATTTCTTCCGTATCAGGAGCAACGCCCATCACGCCTGGAAAAGGTTTCAGCGGGATTTCGATATTTTCGGAAAAATGAGCAGTTTTTCTGTCTTTCCCCAGATCAAACGTTTTTAGATAAGGCTCTTTAAATTCATCGGCCAAAAATCCAAAACCCGGAATTATTGCGGTCCAGCCCCAATCACCCATTTCAATTTTGTGGAGCGTCACCTTGAGCACATCTCCCGGTTCTGCGCCTTCTACATACACGGGCCCTGTTAACGGATGGATGGGATCGAAACTCAGGTTTGCTAAATCTTCTAAGGTTGAATTGAGTGCAAGTTGTTTTGCTGAGGCTTCCTGAGTAGCCACTTTTATTACAGATCCGGATGGCACGGTAAGTATGGGTTCAATTGCACTGCTCCAGCTCGAATGAACCTGTTCATCAGATAATTCATAATCGTGAATAATGTCAACTATTTCTTTCTGCTGATCGCAGGCAGACAGGGATAAAATCAACATGGCTGATAGAATAAATAATGTCCTTCTCATAGTTACCTCTTTATTTTTGGTGTGCGGAAATGTGAGGAGTTCAGAGCAGTTTTACAAGTTAACAGATATAAAAAAACTCCTGCCCTCAAATGAGAACAGGAGTTAGTTCGATTACTTTATTTATCCTGCTATAGCAGGATAATGGTATTTAAAGAACCTTGCTAATCAGATCTGCAGTACGAGCTGAATAACCAGCTTCGTTATCGTACCAGCCAATAATCTTTACTAAATTACCGTCTACTTTAGTCATATCGCTATCAAAGATAGTAGAGTGTGGATTTCCAATAATATCAGAAGAAACATAAGGTTCATCGGTATATTGAACGATACCTTTATATTCTCCTTCCGCAGCTTTCTTGAAAAGAGCATTTACTTCTTCAGTTGTGGTCTCTTTGTTCAGCTCAACCACAAAATCAGTTAATGAACCTGTTAGAGTAGGAACGCGAACAGCTATTCCGTCCAGTTTACCCTTCAGATGCGGTAGCACCAATTCGACAGAAGTAGCTGCACCTGTAGTTGTAGGTACAATATTAGCAGCGGCGGCACGGGCACGACGTAAGTCTTTATGAGGCCCGTCAACCAATGCCTGATCGCCAGTATACGAGTGAATGGTGGTCATTAATCCTTTTTCCACGCCAAATTTATCGTCGAGGATTTTAACCATTGGAGCCAGGCAGTTGGTTGTACAACTTGCGTTGGAGTAAATGGTCACGTTTTTATCAATTTTCTCATCATTCACACCCAATACTATGGTTTGAATGTCACTACCAGATGCAGGAGCAGAAATAATTACCTTTTTGGCACCGGCTTTAATATGTTTTCCGGCACTGGCTGAATCACGGAAAAATCCGGTTGATTCAATGATAACTTCTGCGCCAAGTTCGCCCCACTTTAAGTTTGCAGGGTCACGCTCTGCACTTACGGCAAAGCTTATGTCATCTATTTTGATCGTATTTCCATCAAAAGAGACATCCCCTTTATACATACCCTGAGCAGAGTCATATTTAAAGAGATGCGCCAGAGTTTTAGTATCGGTCAGATCATTAACTCCAACTATTTCAATTTCATTTTTATGATCGGAAAGAATTGCACGGGTCACCATTCTACCAATGCGTCCAAACCCGTTTATTCCTACTTTAATTTTAGCCATTATCGAATCCTATTTATGATTGAATTTTTATTCCTATAACTTCATTAATTACTAATGTAATTATGACATATAAAGTTCATGTGAATTGTCTAAAGCTACCATTATCATACCCTACTTTCAATATTTTAGCCATTTGTAACTCTTTAAAAGCAAGTCCTTTGAAATGGGAGCGCTTTTCTGTGTATCTTTGGTATATCTGAAAAAAATAAATTCCAAAAAATATTTAAAACTATGCCTGATCTCACTTTAGAAAAATACCGAAATGAGACTTATTTAGACTTTTCTGACCCCACAAACAACAAAGCCCAAAAAGAAGCACTCGAAGAAGTTCGCTCAAATTTTGGTAAAGAATATGATTTATACATAAACGGAGAATATGTTAAGGGTACCTCTGGTACTTTCGTAAGCAAAAATCCATCTAACCTATCGGAAACAATTGGCACATTTCAAATGGCAAGTAAAGAACAAGCCTTTGATGCCCTTGATAAAGCATGGGACGCTTTTGATAACTGGCAGCATGTGTCAGCTAAAGAACGAGCTGATTATCTTTTCAAAGCCGCCGATGTGGTCCGACGCCGCAGATTGGAAATAAACGCTTGGATGATCAGTGAAGCCGGAAAAAATTATCTTGAAGCCGATGCTGATACTTGTGAAGCCATCGATTTTATTGAGTACTACGCCTACGAGGCGCTCCGTATAGACGTTGGAATGGATGTGCTGGAAGAAGCCTGGGGCGATCATAATCGAACTATTTATATGCCGATTGGCGCCGGAGTTTCCATTTCTCCATGGAATTTCCCTTTTGCTATTTTTGTGGGAATGTCTGTTGCACCTATCGCAGTTGGAAATACCGTAGTAGCCAAACCTGCTCCCGATACTCCGAGAATGGGTTCTTTACTGGCTGAAATTTTTGATGAAGTTGGGTTGCCAAAAGGGGTGTTTAATTTTGTAACCGGTGGGGACATAGAAGTGGGTGAAAATCTTGCCAAGAATCCCAAAACCCGCTTTATTTCTTTTACAGGTTCAAAAGCTGTGGGGCTTCATTTAAACAAAATTGCTTCAGAAGTTGCTGAAGGACAAACTTTCCTTAAGCGTATGGTTTGTGAACTTGGCGGAAAAAATGCCACGGTTGTAGATGAAGATGCTGATTTAGAAGTTGCGGCTTCTGAAATCATAAAAGCCGCTTTCGGATTCCAGGGACAAAAATGTTCTGCCGGATCTCGTGTAATTGCTCACGAAAAAATATATGATGAACTGCTCGATAAGGTTATAGCTAAGACCAAAGCACTTACTATTGGTGATTCAAAAGAAAACCATATTTCGGGTCCCGTTATCAACCAAAAAGCGGTAGATAAAATTATGGGTTACATAGAAATTGGTAAGAAAGAAGGCAAGTTGGTAGCCGGCGGCAAACGAGCTGAAACGGAAAACGAAGGCTATTATATTGAGCCGACCGTTTTTGCAGATGTGGATGAAAACGCCCGTATTACCCAAGAAGAGATTTTTGGACCGGTAACTGCATTTATCAAAGCCAAAGACACCGATGATGCCCTTCGAATTGCAAACGGTGTTGATTATGCGTTAACAGGAGCGTATTTCTCTAAAAACCCTAAAAAGATCGACAAAGCTCTCCGCGAATACCGGGTGGGTAACCTGTATATCAACCGTAAGTGTACGGGCGCCTTGGTTGGTGCTCAGCCTTTTGGCGGGTTCAAGCTAAGTGGTACCGATGCCAAAGCTGGCGGCCGGGATTACCTCAAATACTTCCTGGAACCGAAATCAACTACACTTCGCCCAACCAATGGCGTTGATTATGATCTTCAGAAGTTTGAGTTCTCCAATAAGTAAACAATAATAATAAGTATGCAAACCCCGGTCTTTTCAAAAGATCGGGGTTTTTTGTTGTAGTGATGTATATTCATGCCTATGATGAATTATGTAAAAGCTACATATTCAGTGCAAGAAGTGAATGAAATTCTCTGCCTGGCCATGGAACTTCAGGGTATAAATGAAGAAATTATTGTACCTGAAGAAAAAGGCTTTTCACTCAATGAAATTGTTGAGTCTGGAACTAGTATTGGCCTGAGTTTCAAAAATATTGAAAAAGCCATAAAAGCGTATCACAGTTCAAAAATTATACGCCATTCACACATTACGGATACCCATGTTTTTGAAGAAAGGGAAATTGTGACAACCGCCAGATGGGATGAAATCTGGCATGAAATTATTTCGGAGCTTCAGTTCAGAATGTCGGGCATTCCAACTATAGAATCCCGAAAAAAGGTGAATAACGAGTGGGTATTTACAGAAAGGAATGGGGTGGAAACGGAGGTAAGTTTAAACCAACAGGAAACCGGAATCAAATTAATTATGGCTCGCCAAATTGGTTTTGCAAGTCCTTTTATTGAAAGTGTACTTGCCGGCAGCTTACTATCAATTATTATTGTTAGCTATTTATTGATCTTTTTGAAAACTGCTTTTAGTATAAGTCTTATAACACTCCTCAGCCTCATGATCCTGTCTACTTTGCTCATCAGAAAAATTAATGTCAGTAGAAGAAACAGAAAAATTAAAATATTTAACAGGCTTGTTGAGCAGGTTATTGACCAAATACCGCTTATCGAAACAAAGGAAAGACAAACTGCTGAAAGTACCCATAATGACGATGCGCCGGATACTCATTCAGCAGCTAAAAATCAGCAAGATATTACGATAAGAGATCCGTCACCAAAACGTTTTCCCCGCTTTTAGTGATCAAATACCATTATTTAATCATCCAGGTCCACATCATCCGGAGCATCCTCATCGTCTGCTACTAAATCATCAACATCGGTAGTATCATCAATTACGTCATCGTCTTCATCCTCATCCACAACCGGAGCAACATTTTTATTCGGTTTTACTTCTGCTTTAGCACCTGATCTCCTGAGGATGAGTGCTATATCTTCCTGATCATTATCCATAGCAATCATCATTGCGGTATCACCGTTTCGGTCGCGCAGTTTAACATTTGCTCCCTCACTAATCAGATATTTAACCACATCGGTATTCCCGTTTTTTGCGGCCAACATTAAAGCAGTGTGCCCCCACCGTTGTTGAGCATCAACATCTGCACCTGCTTCCACCAATATTTTTACGGCCTCCAGATCACCAACCCGGGATGCCGCAATAAGTGCTACATTCCCGATTTTCGCACCTTTCTTAATTAAATATTGCAGCAAATCAATATTTCCGTTTTCGGCAGCCCGGTTCAATGCCGTGCCACCCATCTTTGTTTCCATATTGAGGTCTGCTCCGCTTTCAACCAAAAATTTTGCAGCTTCCGTATGATCTTTTTCCGTGGCAAGTATTAAGGGAGAAGCTCCACTTTTATTCGTTTCATTGATGTCTGCTTTTTCGTTAAGCAGCTTTTTTAACGTTTCTAAATTTCCGGCTTTTGCAGCTTCTAAAATTTCTGATTGCTCCATGATATGATGCTATATATTTACCTTTGCAAGTGGCATGATGATAAAAAACGGAACGTATATCTCAAATTAAATCTTTAAGAAAATTAATTTAATTCTCCCTGAACCTCATAACCCCTTATTAACTCATCTCCACTTAACCTTTTGGTTCCGGGAAGCTGAACTTCCAGGAGTTCAACCGTCCCTTTAGAGCAGCCTACATATAAACTTTTGTTATTAATTTTCAATTCTCCGGGTTTCAAATTGCCCACTCCACCAATCCGGGATTTATACATATTAAATTTTTGGCCATTCCAATATGCCCAGGCTGTAGGAAATGGGCTTAATCCCCGGATTTTATTATGAACTGCTATTGCAGGTTGATTGAAATCAACATGACAGTCATCTTTAAATAATTTCAGAGCCGGTGTAGCTAATTCATTATTCTGTTTAGAAAGTTCATATTCCCCTGTATCAATTTTTTCTATTGCCTGAAGTAACAATACACTTCCCATATCGCGTAGTCGCCCATATAGCTCGCCTGTGGTTTCATTATCCCCAATTTTTGTTTTTTCCTGTAGGATGATATTACCAGTATCCACTTTTTCATCCAGAAAAAAAACGGTGCAGCCTGTTTCATGTTCCCCATTAATAATAGCCCAGTGAATTGGGGCTGCTCCCCGATATTTGGGCAATAGTGAGGCATGTAAATTTATAGAACCAGTTTTAGGAATTTTTAAAACCGAATTGGGTAAAATCCGAAAGGCAACAACTACAAACAGATCTGCATTTAATCTCTTTAGTTCCTCTTCAAACACAAGAGATCTCAGGTCTTCAACTTCAATGACCGGTAGTCCTAATTCTACAGCTTTGGCTTTAACAGGCGTTGGTGAAGTTTCAGATCCGCGGCCCCTTCTCTTGTCTACATTACTGACCACCGCTTTTATGGAATGGCCGGATTGATGAATCTTCTCCAAACTGGGGACTGCAAATTCCGGAGAACCCATAAATACAATATTCATAACCGTTATTTATTATTTTTGGGTACAACAGGATATTTAATTTTTTTCTCTCCGTTGTCTATTTCACCAAGTTCCTTTTTATGCATTCGTTTTTTAAATGCACTTAGGTAATCGATAAAAAGCACTCCTTCAAGATGATCATATTCGTGCTGAATCACCCTGGAGGTCCACCCTGCCGCTTCAAGCCGGTGTTTATTAAATTCCCTGTCAAAAAATTCAATTATTACCGTTTCAGGGCGAAAAACTTTGTCATTCACTTCCGGAATACTAAGGCACCCTTCTTCCATGGGGATTTTATTTCCTCTTTTTTCCAGTATCAGTGGGTTTATAAATACCATGGGACCATAAGGCACTTCACCTTCTTCAATCATAGCATCTGTATCCATTACAAATAATTTTATGGACTGCCCTATTTGTGGTGCGGCTAAGCCAACACCATCTGCGTTATACATAGTTTCAAGCATGTTATCTATCAGGCTCTGTAACTCGGCACTGTTTTCTTCAATTTCCTCGGCTTTTTTAAGCAGAATAGGATCATTGTAAGTTACAATAGGTAGTATGGGCATAATTAATCAGGAATTCGAATCTAAGTAGTTTTGTAAAATAATGGCTGCAGCTATACGGTCTACCCTTCCCTTTTCTTGTCTCTTTTTTTTTGGGATACCGGCTTCAATCATCAAACTTCGAGCCTGAGTAGAGGTATAGCGTTCGTCAACTTTAGCTATTTCTATATCCGGGAAAGAGTGGCGTAATTTTTTTATAAAATCATTAACCATTTTTGTGGCGGTGCCCTCTTCTCCCTCGAGGGATAAAGGCCACCCAACCACAAATTTTTCTACAGGTGCATTTTCAGTTATGTTTTTAATTTCATCTAAAACATTATCCGGAGAAAAAGTTCCAACCGGTGCTGCTATAGTTTTAAGCAAATCGGTTTGGGCAATGCCAATTCTCTTTTTTCCAACGTCAATGCCAATAAGGCGTGCATATTCCTGCAAAAAAAATACTATTTAATATTATTGACTATTTTACGTCTTCCAAAGGCTGACGTAAAAACTTCTTCATTAATTTACTTGGTTTGAAGTGCGTTTTACGATGTGCTGGCACATATATCACTTCATTTGTTTTTGGATTACGAGCTTTAGGCTTCGCCTTAGTCTCTTTCACCTCAAACACACCAAAATCCCGAATTTCAATACGGCATTCCGTGTCAGCAGACATCATAATTTCACGCAGAGCTACTATAACTGCATCCACCCAGGGTTCTGCCTGAATCATGGGTTCGTCCATGGATTCTGCAACCCGTCGTACAACATCACGTTTCGTATAAGTCATCATAGTTTTTAGATTTTGTTATGTGCTAATTATTTTTTTAGCATCGTTTTGTCCTTCCTGTATTATTCGCAACTTTGTTTTACTTAACCCTTTTGGGCTAAAGCAAACAAACTATTATTATTGTAAAGATAAGTTTAATAAAAATCTACCTAATCTTAATTAGATTTACTTATTCGTATCGTAGAACGTTTTTTACTCCTTCTATTTTTTCAAGACGTTTCATAATTTTGTTAAGATGAGAAATACCATCAACATACAAGGTTATAATTCCTTCAAACATACCACTATCGCTGTTTACATTAATGCTTTTCATATTTGTTTGTAGTGATTTTGATAGCACATCTGTAATATCATTTATCATGCCAACACGGTCTCCGCCTATGACTTTTATAGCACCCAGAAATTTAGTATCAATGTTTTTAGCCCAATTTACATCAACTATTCGTTCGGTTTCTGTTTTTAGCAGGTGTTGAGCATTATTACACATACTCCGATGAATTTTGATATCACCGGTTCGGCTTATAAATCCTATTACATCATCCCCCGGAATTGGGTTACAACAATTGGCATAGGAATATTTGATGTTAGTGAGCTCACCATTTATATATAGTGATTTTCCGTCGCCAATGGAACGGGCTGCGTCAATATAAACTTTTTGAATTTCCTTCTCAGTAATCGGATTTATTTCCGGCGTTTCCTGTTCTTCCAGGCGACCAGTACTCTTGAATTTTTTAACTTCACTAAATAATTCATTTATATTAAAAGTGCCGGAACCGATGTCGTAAAACAACTCCTGATTGGATTCATAATTAAATTTCTTGGCAAATTTGGTAAGCTCTTGTTCAGAAATTTCCACTTTGCCCCTTTCCGCCCTTTTGTTCCATATTGTCCGGCCTTCTTCAGCAACTTTGCGTTGTTTCTGTTTTATGAATTGCCGGATTCTGGATTTAGCCTTGTGTGTAACCACATCATCTATCCAATCAGGATTCAGGTTTATTTTGTTCCCAGTAATAATCTCAACCTGATCACCATTTTGTAATTTCTGCCGGAGCGGAACCATTTTCCCATTTACTTTTGCAGCCATAGCCCGTTCACCAATTTCACTGTGAATTTCAAAAGCAAAATCGATTGGAGTTGCATTTCGGGGCAGGGTTCTCAATTCTCCATTTGGTGTGAAGACATAAATTTCATCCTTATATAAATTCAGTTGAAAATCTTTCACAAAATCGGTGGCGGCATCAGGTCGCGGATTGTCCAGCACATCACGCACCCAACTCACAAATTTGTCGAGTGTTTCTGAACCTTGTTGTGCTCCTTCTTTATATTTCCAGTGGGCAGCCAAACCCTTTTCAGCAATATCATCCATTCGCCGGGTTCGGATTTGAACCTCAACTTTCCGGCCTTTATTTGTAATTACCGTAGTGTGCAGCGATTGATATCCATTGGCTTTAGGTACGGAAATAAAATCTCTGAATCGTTCAGGTATTGGGGTGTACCAATCGGTTATAATAGAATATACCCTCCAGCAATCCTCTTTTGTATGCGGATCTTCCAGTGTTATCCGAATGGCAAATAGGTCATAAATTTCCTCAAAGGGTTTTTGCTGGCGCTGCATTTTCCGGTAGATAGAAAGTATATGCTTAGGCCGGCCTTTGATCTCAAAATTTAAGTTCATTTTCGCCAGTTCATTTTTAATGGGTTCCATGAACTCATTAATAAACTCTTCCCGGTCTTCTTTTTTCTCGCGCAGTTTACGTGCTACAAATTTGAATGACGTTGGATCGAGGGTTTTGAAGCAGAGATCTTCCAGCTCATTTTTTATGCGGAATAGGCCAAAACGATGTGCCAGCGGGGCATACAGATCCATAGTTTCGGATGCTATCTTAATCTGCTTTTCACGTTTTAAATGCTGAATGGTACGCATGTTATGCAAGCGGTCAGCAAATTTTATGAGTACAACCCGGATATCCTCCGCCATAGTAAGAAGCAACTTCATAAAAGCTTCCGCCTGTTTACTGTCGCGGCTTTTAAACACACCAGTAATTTTAGTTACCCCGTCAATAATTACTGCCACTTCATCTCCAAACCAATGCCTTATATCATCGAGGTTTACATCCGTATCTTCAACGGTATCATGTAAAAGTGAGGCTATTACTGAAATGTCATCAATATTAATTTCACTTGCTACAATTTTGGCCACTTCAACCGGGTGATAATAATAAGGCTCACCGGAAGCGCGCGTCATATCCTCATGCGATAAATAACAAAGTTTAAAAGCAGTGGAAATAGCTTTCTCATCCACCTTTTCCATATTTTCTTTGCAGACTTCTATTAGCTGCTTCAGATCTTCTTTCTGAGCTTTTTTTAGTTTATACCCTTCCGGGTCATATTTATCAATGGTAGCAACTTTACTCATATTTTATCTAAACTCACCTTCCTGCCCTTAAATGTACTTACCTCATTTGTTTAACGCACTTACTAATATCATCTTGTACAAAAAAAGCGGATATGTAGTTCATACCCGCTTTTAATTTGCTTGTAATGTATTTAAAAACTTAATACCACACCAAACATAACACGACCATTATGTGTTTGAATGCCTTCCAGCGTGGGTTCATCTAAGCTTTTATTAGAATACCGATATTCTACAAAAGGTTTTATGAGTGGAATAATGGTCACTTTTGCTCCAACCAGCATATTCCAGTAAAGGTTGTTGTCGTCTCCCGGCTCAGGACGCTGAGTTGGATCTCCCTGATAATTCTCTACTACTTTTTCATAATTCTCCGTTCCCAACCCTAACCCCACATAAGGTTCTAGTAATCCAACTGAAAGACCACCAATTGCAGCCACACCTACATCGTAATTGGTTAAATCTTCGGAATAGGAGAAATTATTTTCATCAACATTATTTTCTTCACTAAAATAACTACCATGCAATCTCAGGCTAAGGTTGATTAATGGTAGTTTTTCAAGAATGCCTTTTTCAACTCTTAATCCGAAACCATTTTGTGGATCAATATCTCTTAATTCATAAGAAGCTCCAATTTCAAATTGTGCGAAAGTACTGGCAGAAAATATACCAATTATAAGTACTGTAAGGGGTATTAGCTTTTTCATGGGTTCTCTTTTAATTATTAATTACTGAAAGTTACGAAACACGGTGTGTGATTCAATAATTTCTTTAAAACTTTATTGGGATGATTATAAATTAATGAAACAAATGAATTGAAGGCATATTTTTCCTAAAACTATACGGAAAAACTACACGGATTTGGAGAATTGCAATCATAAAACTATAACCGGACAATATTGTCTGCCGCTTCTCCGACTGATTCTCAGTTTCTCTGTTGAGCAGAAATTAGTTTGAAATCTTTATTGAAGTAGTGAACGTTAAAGCCGTATATTTGGCGCCTACAATTCAACGCCGCTGTGGTGGAATTGGTAGACACGTTGGACTTAAAATCACGACACCCTCTCTATACAGGCTCTAAAGGCCGATTTTAACCCAATTTTGTCACTATTTTGTTACTAATTACACCCCTTTGAACGTACTTTGGATGTAACGATTTTCGCTATATCCAAAATTAGATTCTGACAAATTCAGAAGTTTCTCTCGCTAATAATATTACATCGAGGAAACTAACATGGAATTCAAAGTTTACCCCTTCAAGCGTTCTAAAAAATACCGGTTATACGTTCGGTTTTATGATCAATATGGACAAGAAAAGAATTTATCTACCGGAGTAACGTATCCGTTAGATGCATCAAAGAAGGTCCGGGATAAAGCAAAAAAAGAAGCTGAAGCTATTGCTGAGGACAAAATAATCGAGTTCTATCAGCATGGGCCAAGAAAAGCCAAACCGAAAATTGAAACCCTTTCGGTATTCCTCAAAAACCATTATTACCCACATGTACGAAGCAATTTAGCTGAATCAACCTATATCAGCTATAGCAATGCACTCAGTCATTTTATTCGTATCTGTGGTTCTAAACCCATTGCTGCCTATTCAAAGACCGATATACAACAGTATAAAATCACCCGTTTTGATTCGGAGGACATTAAGAAAACAACTATAAATATCGAAATGCGGTCTATAAAGGCTGCATTTTCCTGGGCCTATAAAAATGATTACCTGGAACGGCATCCATTTAAAGGGCAAGACTTCATGTTTGACTCAAAAACCAAACGTCGGGCCTTTAAAAAGCATGAAATTGAAAAACTTTTGAAACAAACAGAAGGCAAAATGATCGGTTTAGCCATCCGTCTAGCATATTTCACGGGCATGCGGGTTGGTGAACTTTCCCAAACAAAATGGCGGATGGTCAATATTAAAGATCGGTATATCCATTTACCCTCTTCAATAACTAAATCAAGTAAAGCACGAATTATACCCATCAGCAACCAAGCATTTAATCTCATAAAAATTTTAGAGTCTCAGCTTCAAACAAAGAGGAAAAATCATGAGGGCTGGTTTAAAGATATACCCGTTGAAGAATGTTACCTCCTTCAAAAAGGGCGCGGATTTGGTCGATACGAAGTAAGAAGCATACAGGACACATTCAGAAGCTATATGGATAAAGCCGGGTTACCTGAAGAACTTAAATTTCACTGTCTACGGCATTCATTCGCAACGCATGTTTTGGAAAAAGGAGCAGATATTTATGCTGTAAGCAAAGTAATGGGTCATTCAACCCCAAATGTTACATCACAATTTTATGATCATACAAATGCTCTTAATTATCGGGATGTAATGGATTTATTATAATCTATGGGTACAATGCAAATAAAGAAAATGATGGAGAGTGTAAATCAAACTCTGTCTAAGTAACATCAAATAACGTTAACTTAGACAATTATGACACAACTAGAATTAGACGAATTACAAGCCAAAGCTTTAGATGCAGTCTTTTAGCTCACATCCACGGACTCCCTCTCAAGCTTATATAAATGATTGAGTAGCAAAAACTCCAGTAAGTAATCCGCAGCACTATGTTTACTCTCTCTATGTGCTCTTGGATTACGATATGACATAAATGACCCAATCATGAGTTGTATTCTACCATCCAACTCTCCCCCCTTCAGCCCGTCCCAAGTTAACTTTGGTTCTTTACCCCTATACGCCTCAGAAAATAATTTCGCACCATGTTCATTAATTCCTGTTCGTTTTCTAATGGTATCCTCAAATCTTCTATATCCAATCAAAATCTTTTCATCGGGAGAGTCCCAGAACGAAATTGCTAAATCAGAAAGTCTATGGTCGATGATTGAAAAAGGAATAACAGGTTTAAAGCTTTTCCACAAATTACCTGATTTCTTTAATTCAAGGTCTCTTTCAATAACGTAATCGAAAACCCTATTTGGATGTTTAGCTCTGGATTCAGTGATAACTTCCAAATCTTTATCTGACAAACATGAATAATCAACTCTATAAATTACTTCATCATCCACATCTATTTCATCGATTTCAATATCAAAAGCCTCGAATAAAGTAATTATATAAGAAAGAGCTGATGGGCCTTCTCCCCCATATCCAGAGGTAAAACCAGGTTTAATAGCAATTTTTTCTCCCTGTTCAAGCATAAGTAAAAAACAATGTCTGTTTGATGATGTTAATAATCGAGCCTTCTCTATCAATTTATTACTTTGAATCAAGCAAATAATAGCATCTTTACACGTTCGAGTGCTTGCAGAAAGCCCTAAATATTGGATACCTGCGGATTTATTTTCTTTTTTTGAACTCATATTACAGCAGTATTTTAAAATAGATTATAAGGCAATAATTGTAAGCACTATTTATGATTCGTTAATGTAACAAATATAAATTTTTAGCTGTACAACATTTCACGAGCAATATATTCAGGCACATTGAACACACTTGTGAGTAATATTTTTGCTGCATTCTTTTTAGTTATGAGATTTACTTTTGTGCCTCTTTCACCGGTAATTTCCAAGTCTTTTAAAATTTCAACGTCTGGATGGTTAAGATGATAAATGAATCCAAGTCCTGCCAAGAATATCGTATAAGCTTTTCGACCACTCACCCGCATTCTGTGGAAGGGTGAACTCAGGCGTTTGAGATCATTTCTCAAGAGATTATTAAAGTTAAATACATAGAAGTAGCATCCTGACTCTTCAATTGGCAGCTCGTTATTAAGAATTTTCCTGAACCTTTCTTTGTATGGGCCTAGTTTTACTTGCTTGAAGAGCTCTCTTTTAGAAAACTCGGCTCTAAATAACATCAGAAGAAGAAAATGCTTAAACAAATCGCTATTTACTTCTTCGAACTCCTTTATTGTAACTAAGCCAGCATTTGAATCTTTTATAGTTTCAGGATCAAAATCATCATGATAGAGTATCCTGCTTGCTTTACTTTCTACTGCTGAGTGCCTTTTTTCACAATCCTTACAAAAAATATATTTCTCATATGGTGCTGTAGACGATTTTCCGAGATCCCTTTTTCTGTAAGGGTCTACAATTAAAAGATTGTGATCATTACCATCATAAATATTCCCACTTCTGAATATGAATTCTGGTATGATGTGAGATTTTTTATGATCTGCTTTTTTCTCAAAGCAATGGTTACAAATATTTTCCTTTTTGGGCATAGTTCTTTGGGAAGCCGACAATGTTAATTTTCAATCACTAATCCGACTTTTAAGCCTAATTTATCTTGAAATTCTTTTGGTAAATCATTCCAATTTTCTGTTAATATGTCCACTAATTGTTGCCCGTTAATTAAACCAATTCTCGGGAAATTAGGATCGACTGCAATTTCTTTAGCTTTATTTTGATAATCAGCCGTGGTAATGAATGCCCCTTGTCCATCTTTCGGGATATTTGCACGAAGGGCTTTAACTTCATTTGCCCTAATTCTTTTACCTTTTTTGTACCTCTTAGCTTGAATAAATAATTTAATTTTTGCCAAATTTGAAATATTTAATTCCCCAATAGCATCAACACCACCATCACCAACTTTTCCAGTATGTTCAGATCCTTCGAATCCAAGCGCGGTGAGAATATGGGTGATTAATATCTCAAATTCAGTAGGATCTAATTCAAGTATTCTATTTAAGACTGTATTATAGTAATCATAAGAGACTCTCTTCTCTGACTCGGGAATCAAACTTGGTTTATTAATTACTGTAAAGAAATTTTTCTTATGCCTTACATTGAAGACAGTTAAAGATGATCTGATAGAATTTTGAAATGGCACTGAAAATAAATTTCTTTGAATCTGTTCTTTATGCCATTTAATTGGTCTTCTATGCGGATAGGGACAACTATCAGAATTTTTATCGTAGTAATAATTACCATCTTCAACTATGCCATAATGAATATAATCAGTGTTTGAAGGCATAGTTAATACGTAATCACCAGGCTTAATATCAAATAAGAAGCGAGAGATTTGACCTACTTGTTGTCCAATGACAATGTTACTTTCATCTTCGGGATGTGCCTCTCTGTAAATAGGATATAGCTCTTCTTTGGATTTCACACTGGACAAATCGGTTTCACTTATCCATCCAATAGCTATATAGTTACCCTTTATAAAGTGGTCATAGTATGTACCGAAATCAGCTCTTACACAATAAATATTCATCTAATTAGATTGGTCATTAATATTAGTTACTCCCCCACACCCCATCAATCTCCCCCATCAACCTATCCGTCTCCATCAAGGCCACAATAATCTTTTGGTAGTGTTGTATCTCTTCGATGGAAAGTTCGCGGTCGCGGCGGTCTTTGAGCCATTTTTCGGCGGGTTGGTAGCCGCCGATGTAGAACTCCCAGGCTTTCTTGGGCACGTTCCCGAAATACTGCTCCTCATTAATCCACACTTTACCCAATTCCAAGTCATCCTGAACCGCCAGCCGGCGGTGAAGGATCTTCTCTTTTGTGGCTTTGTTGCCTTCACTACCTCCTTCCTCCTCTTCAACCACAAACCCCGGATCATTCTTCGTCAAACGATTCGAAATCACATTATCTCCCGACTCGGGATAGGTGGTGATAAAATCTTCCACCACGGGATGTTCCAGCAGGTGAATTTGGCGCAGCTCGCCGCCAAGTTTTACTAATTGCCAGAATTGTTCGGGGTCTTCGGGATAGGGCACGCGCGGGAAGTCGATCTTGAGGAATTCTTTGTATTTCTCGCGGTAGCTTGGGGAGTGCAGCACGGCATAGATGTAGTCCAGCAGGTCGATGGGCGCAAAGGCATCGTCTTCGCGAGGAGTATGGTTGCCTGCACTTGGGCTTTGCTGCCTTTCGACGCGGCGATCTCCCTTTTTAGGCTCGGGTTTCTCCGGCACAAACTTCATCCCCAGCTTCTCCGCTATTTCCTGAACAATTTTTTGATCTAAATTGGGCGTGCGCTCGGGCTTGCCGTCAAGGGTTTGTTGGGTGGATTCTTCGGGGTATAGATAAATTGGAAAAACTGTACCTCTACCTCTATAATAAATATTACAAT
>JBBDLQ010000098.1:0-15121 GCA_040878765.1 Balneolaceae bacterium
TTATCGACCGGGATGCAACCTGGGATGAAACACGTGAGGAATTAAACCGGGCTATTGAAATAGGACTATTACCTTATGCCATGCAAACCCCGCTATCATCCGGTTTTTATCTTAATTATGAATTTGGTGATGGTTTGAACACCCCTCAATTAACCATAGAAGATGACCCATGGAATCAATGGGTTTTTGAAGTTTATGCAGGCTCGCTGACACTTGATCTTGAAACCAGTCAAACTGAATTTGATTCCAGGTGGGGGGTTTACGCAGATAAAATTACTGAAGAATGGAAACTGCGATTCAGAACTTATTTTAATTATGAGTACCTGGAAATTGAACGGGAGGGTGAATCGGCTATTACTAAAAGACAACACAGGCATGGAATTGATAGCTATGCTATTAAAAGTATTGGTCAGCATTGGTCTGTTGGGCTTTTTGGAGATTATTTAACCAGGAATGATCAAAATATTAAGCACCGGTTCCGCATTAATCCCGGTATTGAATACAGCCTTTTACCTTATCGTTTAGCCACAAGACGTGCCATCACTTTTGTATATCAAATTGGATATGCAAATACCAATTATTATGAGGAGACTATTTTTCAGAAAACCAGTGAAAACCTGATCAATCAACAGATTTCTGCCTCTATAGGCTTCGAACAACCCTGGGGCTCTTTAAACGGCGGGCTAAATGGATCTCATTATTTTCATGATTTTGATAAACACCGTGCTGAATTATACAGCCGTATTTCTGTCCGAATTATTGAAGGCCTTTCGCTTAGTTTCTGGGCCAGTTTTGAGATGATTAATGACCAGCTTTCACTCCCAGTTGGTGATGCCTCCCTGGAAGATGTTTTGCTGCGCCAAAGGGAATTGGCAACAGACTATGAGTTTTCGGCATCCATAGCTATTTCTTATACCTTTGGTTCTAATTTCACCAATATTGTAAACACTCGTTTTTAAATTTTATTCGGTAATTGATTGTTCAACAACTACATTCCTTTTAACCGAATATTTATTCAATCGTCATAATATTTTTATGAAAAAGACCGATTTATTTGCTTTAACGAGCCTGATTATTATAACCTTTACAGCTTGCCAAACCGACCGGCTGGAACGTATTTCCTATATCAGCCAAATTGAAGGAGTAGAGAGGGAGTATTTTTTGTACTTACCAAATGGCTATGATATGTCGGACAAAGACTGGCCAGTACTTCTGTTTTTACATGGAAATGGTGAACGCGGCAATGGCCGGGATGAACTGGATTTTGTACTTATGCATGGCCCGCTGATGGAAGCATGGGCTCAGAAAAAGAATCTGCCTTTTATTATCATTTCACCCCAACTGCATATGTTTGGAATGGATACACTGGGGATTTCCTACCTAACCAATCGGGATACTTCAGCTATTCCAAAACGGTTAGAAGAGGGTGCCCCGCCAAGAGAAGCTGATTTTACCACTGTGGGCGAAATGTCTGGCGCAATTCCGGAACTGGCCGATTATGTAACATTACCCAAGGGCTGGGATAAAGTTGAAGAAGATTTAATTGCGATGATTGATCACGTTATTGATAATTATCAGTCAGATTCCTCGCGGGTTTATGTAACTGGTCTAAGTTACGGGGGTTTTGGAACCTGGCATTTAGCAAGTTCCTACCCAAATCGGTTTGCAGCTATTGCGCCTGTAGTAGGCTGGGGACATCCAGATCTCATGGGTCCAATTGCAGAACAACAAATTCCGGTTTGGGCTTTTGCCGGCGGGCGTGATAACACGGTTGAAACAAAATATTTTTATCCCGGGCTTAATAAGCTGGAGGAATTGGGACATACTAATGTGCGCTTTACCACACATGAGGATATGGGGCATGACACCTGGAAACGGGTATATAAAGGGGATGATTTGTATCATTGGCTCTTATCTCATAAACTTGAAACCGCACCATAAAAATGAGCTTAACAAATTTTCCCGCTCATGGGATCGATATAACACCCGTCACCACTTAAAGAACGCTGCCATTTTAACTCCGATTCGAGTGTTGCCATCCATTCCTGTATCTCCTCTTGAGTTTGCATTTTATTGCCATCTTCTTCTATATATGGAAGATCCTCTTCTCCACTTTCATGTTCTACTGTTTTATAAGCAATAACCAGGTTTTCAAGCTTTTCTTCCAGCAGTTCAGACTTTGGGTCATTTACTTTTCTGTGGAATATGATCATTAGGAATTTATTTTGATGAATTCTACCAATGGAATACTAATAATAAACTTACGAGAAACTAATAATTAGTTGAAAAAATATTTTCAGGATTAATTGGAAGTATTAAAATTTTCTAATATATTAAGATTAGAGATTTTTAATAATAAGCGATAGGCAATAATGAATACATCAAAAAGAGTAATGATTGTCGAAGACGATCCCCTTTTATCAATAGTGGAGGAAAAGCTGATTACAAAATTAGGCTATGATGTTGTTGGGAAAGCAGCAAGCGGAGAAGACATGCTCGATAACTTCAATAAATTCAAGCCTGAAATATTAGTTATGGATATGCAGCTATCCGGTTTACTGAATGGTATTCAATCCGTTAGAAAATTACGCGAAAGCCAAATTGATATTCCTGTGATCTTTCTTTCCGGAGATAATGACCCCAAGGTTGTGAATCAGGCTAAAGAGGTCAATTTTATAGACTTTTTATTAAAACCGGTTACGGCTTTTACCCTGTCTGAACCCCTTGAAAAAGCGGCAAATCAATTAACAGCAAAAGCTCAATATGCTGCATAAGCAGCCAAGAATATAGATCAAACAAATACCCATAACCCACCATAAAATGGTTTGATCGCTGTTTTATGGTTTTTTAAAGCCTGCTATTTTTGATAGCTGGCTTTTTTTTGTGCAAATTATTCATGTATTATCAAAACCCTGCCTGTCTGTTTCCCTTTTAGAATTTTTTGGATCTCTTCGTCCAAGTCATCCAAACCCACTTTCTTTGTGAAATTTTCGAGTAATCTTTGATGATCCATACCGGCAATTTGCTCCCATATCTTTAGCCGCATGGGCATTTTACAAATGGCAGAGTCTATACCCAGCAAACTCACACCCCGAAGTATAAATGGGTAGATATTCGTCTTCAATTCATGCCCCAAAATATTACCGCAACAAGCTACCGCCCCATCCGGATTAGTTTGACGTATAACGGCATCCAGCATTTCGCCGCCCACAGTTTCTATTGCCCCATTCCATTCCCGGCTCAGTAAAAAACCATCGTTTACATTAGTAATAATTTCACGGTCAATAACCTCGGCAGCCCCAAGTTCTTTCAGGTAATTTTTTTTATTCATTTTCCCCGTAGCGGCTATCACATCATACCCAAGCTCTGACAGGAAAAAAACCGCCAGCGAGCCAACTCCACCGGTTGCCCCTGTAACCAGCACTTTTCCGTCTTGGGGTGAAATTAATTCGCGCTGCAAACGCATTACGCCATACATGGCTGTAAAGCCGGCCGTTCCATATTTCATGGAAGTTTTCAGGTCTAATTCATTTGGTAATGTAACCACCCAGTCTGCCGGCACACGGATCAACTGCCCAAAACCGCCGGGAGTATTTGATCCCAAATCATGACCCGTAACAATTACTTTTTCACCGGTTTCAAATTTGCCCGAAGCATCTTCAACTACTGTTCCGGAAGCATCTATCCCTGGAATATGCGGATAGCTTTTTGTAACGCCTTTATTGCCAGAGACCGAAAGTGCATCCTTATAATTCAGAGAGGAATAGTGAACCCGAATCAATACCTCGTATTCTGGCAAAAAAGACTTTGGAACCTCTTTTACACCTGAGGCAAATGTTCCATCAGATTTTTCTTCAATATAGAAAGCTTTAAAAGTTTGATCGCTCATTTCAATATTTTTTTTATCCATTTCAATTTTCCTTTATAGGGGGCGTATCGTAAAGGAATATCGAGCCAGGTCGATTTTTTCATAATGCCTTTAGTATGAGAAAAGGTCTCGAAACTTTGTTTGCCATGATAGGAACCCATACCGCTATTCCCCACCCCACCGATGGGCAGGTGATGGCTTCCGAAGTGCGCAACAACATCATTAACCACACCATCGCCAAAAGAGCAGGTTGCTAAAACAAGTTTTTCGGCATCAGAATTATTAGTGAAAATATATAGCGCCAATGGCTTTGGCTTTTCCTGAATTAACCCGATGGCATCAGCAATTTTCTCAAAAGTAAGGATAGGAAGAATGGGCCCGAAAATTTCTTCATCCATCACTTTTGCCTCTTCTGATACTCCTGTCAAAACCGTGGGTTCAATATATAAGTCTTCCGGGTCGGTTTTCCCGCCGCAATAAATATCGCCTTCTTTCAGGTAACCAATTAGCCGGTTAAAATGACTTTCACTTATAATCCGCGGATAATCAGGACTTAGTTTTGGGTTAACTCCGTAAAATTCCCGGACAAATTCTTTAAAGTATTCAAGGAATTCTTTTTGAATGGAGGATTGCAGCAGCAGATAATCAGGAGCCACACAAGTTTGTCCTGCATTTAAAAATTTACCCCAGGCTATGCGTTTCGCTGCTGTTTTTAAGTCAGCAGTTTCATCAACTATACAGGGGCTTTTGCCCCCCAGCTCCAGGGTTACCGGCGTCAGGTTTTTAGCCGCTGCCTCCATCACAATTTTACCTACCCTTGAACTTCCGGTAAAAAATATGTGGTCAAAATCCCGGGCAAGCAGATCCTGGGTTACTTCAACCCCGCCATTAACCACTGCTATAAATTCCTCTTTAAACCATTTACCTAAAATACGCCGGGTTGCATCTGCAGTGATGGGAGAAATTTCAGAGGGCTTGATCACAACGGTATTACCTGCAGCAATAGCGCCAATCAGTGGCATTAATACAAGCTGAATCGGATAATTCCATGGCCCGATGATCAGAACAGAACCATAAGGTTCTTTATAGATATAATTTCTGGAAGGAAAATTCACTAAATCGCCTGAAACGCGCTTGGGTTTAGCCCACTTTTTTAAGTGTTTTATGGTGAAATTAATTTCATTATGAAGCAAGCCCAGCTCGGTGGCATAGGTTTCAAAAACAGGCTTTTTAAAATCCTTATAAACGGCTTCATTCCATTCATTTTCATGCTCAGTGAGCACTTTCTTCAACGTATTAAGCTGGTGAATTCTGAATTCTACCGATTTTGTGGCACCAGACAAAAAATACGCCCGCTGGCGCTCTACCAATTTCACTGAATCCATTAATTATCCTTTTTTCTGCCAATAAAAGTATTCATTGAATCATAAACACCAAAAATTTTATCTGCTACAAAATCGTACATCTTAGCCGGAAGAACTCCACGAAAAAACGGGGTCAACTTCACCATGAATGGTTCTCTGAGACGGGCTTTATTTCGTTCAACGGCATCCAATATTTTTGTGGAAATATCATCCGGATTCAGTAATGGCATTAGCAGTGGGGTTGTTACTCCGGCAAACATCCCTGTATTAATATAACTCGGCATTACCGTTAAAATTTTTACACCGGTTTGGTTTTTATCCATCTCCAGTTTAAGCGATTCTGACCAACCCACTGCAGCCCACTTACTTGCAGCGTATACACTCATACCCGGATTGGGTGTAAGTCCGGCAGCCGAGGCAATATTTATAATATTTCCTTCACCTTTACTTATCATTTCCGGCAGAAAAACACGGGCAGCATACATAAGCCCCAGGCTGTTTACATCCATCGTTTTTTTGATGTCTTCCATGGAGTGATTTTCAAAATTTTCACCTATCACAACTCCGGCATTGTTGAATAATATATCCACGGAAGTGTTTTCCGCTTTCAACCTTTCAGCAGCAACTTGAACCTCCACAGGGTTACTTATATCAACAACATCCGCTTGAACTGTAAAATCTTGTTTAGTTAACCGGGAAGCAGCTTTAAGAAGCGTATCTTCATCAATATCCCAAATAATTAATTTTTTTGCACCTCGTTCAAGCGATTTAAGTCCCATTAAATATCCAATTCCACTTGCTCCGCCTGTTACCAACACTATTTTATTTTTAAAAGAAGACATTTAAAAACCGTATATTTTTACATTGAAATTAACTAAAAACTGAACACTAATTTTGACCCCAATTTGCATGTGTTCAGGCACAATAAAAAATCAGATTATTACCCTTATCTCTATTATGAAAAGACTCTATTTATTATCATCAATTCTAATTTTTGCAATCTCCTGCCAGCAGGCACCAAAACAAGTTTCACTTAATTGGTCAAACGCAACCGTATTACCTGTTGAGATTACTAATAATGCTGTTGCATCAGCCGAAGTTGATGGAAACTGGCATTTATATACCTTTCTTGGACTCAAGAACGGTAAGACCTATGAAGATATCAGCAACTACGCTGCCCGTTACAATGTTGAACTTGACACTTGGGACTCAGTTCCCGGAGTTCCTGATGGAATCGGCAGGCTCGCAGCTTCGGCTGAATACGTGAACGGAAACATTTACATTTTTGGCGGACATACTGTTGCTGAAGATGGCTCTGAAGTTTCAACCGAGCAGGTATTTAAATTTGATCCCCTTACCAATACTTATGAAGAGGTTGCAGAAATGCTGTTGCCGGTTGAAGACGCTGTTTCACTGGTATACCAGGATCGATACATATATTTAATTAGCGGATGGAATAACACGAATAACGTATCTAATGTTCAATTATATGATACACAAACTAATTCCTGGTTACATGCAACACCCTATCCCGGCCCGCCAGTTTTTGGACATTCCGGCGGCATTGTAGGAAACACCATGATTTTATCGGACGGAGTTCAGCATATTGTCGATGAAGGAGAACGGATTTTTCTTATGTCTCCCGGAAGTATTAAAGGTGAAATAGATAGTGCAGATCCTGCCAAAATAAAATGGACCCGCATTAAGCAGCACCCTGGTAAAGCAAGATATCGTATGGCTGCAATTGGAATTCAGGAACCGATTGAAATGGTAATTTTTGCAGGTGGTTCAAACAATCCACATAACTACAATGGAATCGGATATAATCTGAAGCCTGCTTTTGCGGACAGCACCGTTTTTGGCTATCGTCTGGATACAAACGAATGGGTTGAGCTTGGTAAACAGCCTGTGGCTACTATGGATCATCGCGGTATTGGCAAGGCCGGAGATGAATATTATATTATTGGCGGGATGGTTAATGATCAGCAAGTAACCAACTTGGTTCAGAAATTTACGGTTGAGCTGGACCTTGTTGATTAATTTTCATTTACGAAAGCAAACTTATTTGAATAAAAAAGCGAAAGGTTAAAAGCCTTTCGCTTTTTTTATTTTTGGTAATGGGGCATTCGGTTTGACGGCCTGCCTTTGCCGTCAGGCAGGCTCCAAGTCCGTCCGACCGATTTGTGGATTCGAGTACCGTTGCCTTCGCCATCGGTCAGATCGAGATCTTGCCTTTTAGAACTATCTCCAAAAAAATCCTGCGAATCCTATAATCCTGTAAATCATGGTTACCTTAGGCATGCCCTGGGCAAAAAATAATAAGTAAGAAATGGTACCCAATCGTCCATCGTAAATCGCTAATCGATCTATCGCAAATTAAGCAGAACTGCGAATAACCGATGGACCGATTGACCGAGTTGTGAATAGGTTTACATTCGGTCTGCCGGCTCTAAGCCGTCCGACCGATTGGTGGATTAAGTACCGTTGCCTTCGCCATCGATCAGACCGGTAATCGGTCAGATCGAATCCAGGTAATGAATAGGTATTTCAAGTGAAATTAACTTTTTTATGTTTGCTAAGATCTTGGGCAAATCAATACCGGGTTTTTTCTTTTATTGACGAACTTTGTGGCTTATTTTTAGCTATCATAAGCCACACATCATAGTAAGAACAAAATTATTCACGACATGAAATCATTTTATTTAGTAATCGCTTCCCTATTTCTATTTCTGAGCTGTAATACTTCTCCAGCTGATAAAGCAGCCCAAAGCATAAATAAAGATTCGCTGTTACGGCATATTGAGACCTTGGCGTCTGATGAATTTATGGGGCGCGGAACGGGGACTGAGGGTGAGCAAATGTCGGTAGACTACCTGGTCTCGGAATTTGAGGAAATGGGGGCTAATCCTGCGGCAGATGACGGCAGCTATATTCAGCGCTTTCCCTTGCTGGGGCAGGTAACCTCGGATGCAAAAATGTCGGTAGCCACTGACGGACGTTCTCCCTTCACCCTAAAATACTTTGACGAATTTATGGCCTGGCCGGCAAATGAAGCTGAGCATGTAAATATCCGAAATGTTGAATTGGTATATGTGGGCTATGGTATTCAGGCTCCTGAGGAAAACTGGGATGATTTCAAAGAAACCGATGTAGAAGGAAAAATTTTAATCATAAAAAATAATGATCCTGAATATGATCCGGATCTCTTTGCGGGTAAAACCCGGCTATATTATGGCCGCTACGATTATAAATTCGAGAAAGCCAAAGAAATGGGTGCTTTGGGAGCTCTGATAATTCACACGGATAAGACGGCTGGATATGGCTGGAATGTAGTGTCTGGAGCATGGGACAGAGAACGTTTTTATTTAAAAGGAAATGAAGAAGAATCTGAGTCTGCTACCGAATTTAACGGATGGATAACCGAACAAACCAGCCGGTTATTATTTGAAGAAGCGGGATTGAATTTTGATGAACTTTTTGAAGCCGCTGATGATCCTGCATTTGAACCGGTTGAATTAAATGGTGTCCGAATGAATGTGAGTATGGATGCGGCATACCGTGAAATTGAATCCCAAAACGTTGTTGCCAAAGTTGAAGGCAGTGATCCTGACTTAAAGGATGAGTATTTATTGCTGACAGCGCACTTCGATCATCTTGGGATTACCTCCCCGGTGCAAGGTGATTCCATTAATAACGGAGCCTCCGATAATGCAGCGGGGGTAAGCGCCTTAATTGAAATGTTAAGAGCCTACAAATCCATTCAACCCGTATTAAAAAGAAGTGTTTTGGCGCTAGCAGTAAGTGCTGAAGAAGTAGGATTACTTGGTTCACAATATTGGGCTCAAAATCCCACGGTTGAACCCAGTAAAGTAACCGCCAACATCAACCTGGACGGCATGAATGTATATGGACAAACGAATGATGTGGTAGTGGTTGGTTATGGCCGCACTTCACTTAGCGACCTGCTGGAAGAAGAAGCCGAGAAACAGGGCCGAACCGTAAAACCCGATCCGTACCCTGAGCGCGGATATTTTTATCGTTCTGATCATTTTAATATGGCAAAAGTTGGTATTCCAGCTATTTTTCCAAATCCCGGGACCGAATACATAAATAAGGGTGAAAACTTTTTAGCTTTACGCGACAGTGTATCTGATGCCAACTATCATACTGTTAATGATGAAATCAATGAGTATTGGGATCTTGCCGGGGCGGAAATTGATACCCGCTTATTTTTCCTTACCGGCTTCAGGGCACTTAATGCAGAAGATTTACAGACATGGAAATCAGGAGATGAATTTGAGGCCACCCGGCTTCGGATGCTTAACAGGGTTATGGAATAAACTCCTCTTTTGAACGGATTTAATTTTGATGCAAACAATTGTAAAGTAGCTGTATTTATAGTTTCTTTACATTTGTGACATACACTTGTTTGAGATTAATAATAGCATAGGGTTGAATAAATAAAGCTTATTAAATAATACTAATACGCTTTGGATAAAATTAACGAGCTTTTATACTGCTTATTAATATTATACTGCTGTAGATATTACAGGGGGTTCCGGTAATTTCTACACTAATTTGAATGTGGATTAAGTGCATTTTTTTAAATGAGTGAAGTCATCAAAAATAAAAAAGGACAAACAAAGGCTTATTGGTCGTGGAAAATCTCGGGCGATAAATTAGTATTAGGGAACGCTTTTACTGAAATTTTTGAGTGTACCCCTCAAGAATTGCCACAATCTTTTCAAGAGCTCTCTTCATTTTTTAACCAAACTGATTTCGATGAACTCAGAAATGAAATACAGTCTCACATTGATGGGGATGAAGAATCAGAGTTACAAAGTATTACCTCTCATTACTCTTCGGAAAAGGACTCTATCTACAATCTTCATTGGAAAGGTGAGGTTATAGCATGGGATGAAAATGGAGATGCCAGCCAGATGGTTGGTTATGCTATTGTGGGCCCTCAATTTGACGAACAAAAAATCACCTGGCAGGAAGAACAAGATCAAAAGAAATCCGGTGAAAGAAAGTATAGTTATATAACTGACTATTCCGAAAATAAAGAGATTCACAAATCTAATGTCAGGCTTAAGCATCAATTCCAGGCTGTTTTTGATACAGTACCTAACCTAATTTTTGTAAAAGACCTTGAGGGCAGATACCTCATGGCCAATAAAGCTACTTCTGAATTCTTTGGTCAGGAACCAAAGGAAATTGTCGGTAAAACCGATGTTGATTTCGGCATGACGGAAGAACAAGCCTTAAAATTCAGGGAAGCGGACAAAGCGGTAATCGAGCAAAATGACATGTTGTTTATTCCAGAGGTAAGAACCATCAGGCCGGATGGCACCAAGGTTTGGCATCAAACCATAAAAGTGCCGTTTGAGCAATCTGGAACAAATTCACCTGCGGTTTTATCTGTGGTAACAGATATTAGCCGGCGAAAGAAAAATGAGCTTGAGCTAAGTAACAGCCTCGATATAATCGGGCAACAAAATAAACGCCTTATGAACTTTGCTCATATTGTTTCTCATAATCTCAGAAACCATGCGGGCAATATTAAAATGCTGCTTTCACTCTACGATATGGAAGAATCTAAGGAGGAGAAAGATGAATTATTGGAACATTTAAGATTGGCTTCAGACCAACTCAATGAATCGATAACGGATCTAAATGAAATTATTGATCAGCAATACAAAACCAGTAATGATAAGAAAGAGATCAACCTTGCTAACAATGTTGCGAAAATCAAAGAAATTCTGACAACTGATATCCTGGCTCAAAATGTATCATTTGTAGAAAATATTCCCTCTGATTTAACCCTTGAGTACAATCCGGCTTACCTGGAAAGCATTATTTTAAATCTGTTATCCAATGCTATTAAATATCGCCATCCCGACCGGAAGCCGGTTATCAAGATAAATGCTCACGAAAAAGATGGCCATGTTCATTTTATAGTTTCAGATAATGGCCTCGGTATAGATTTGGAAAAATACGGGGACAAATTATTTGGTATGTATAACACCTTTCACGAAAATAAAAATTCAAAAGGAATCGGGCTTTTTATTACAAAAAATCAAATTGAATCTATGGGGGGCACTATTGATGTGGAAAGTGAGCCAGGTAGAGGAACAACCTTTAAAATTGAATTAACATGAGCACAATAAACAGTGTATGCATTATTGATGATGATAAAATCTATACGTATGGTATTTCCAAAATCATTAAAACCTACCTTCCCGGAAAAAAATTAATATCCTTTGAAAATGGGTTGAAGGCATTAGAGGGTATTAAACAAATGGCGGATAACAATGAAGAACTACCCGATTTAATACTATTGGATATAGACATGCCTGAAATGAATGGATGGGATTTTTTGCATGCATTTGAAAAAATAAGAAACAGTATTGAAAAGGAAATTCAGGTGTTTGTAATTAGTTCGAGGGTGGATAATGATAATCAGGAACTCTACAAGATTGAATGGAATAAAAAAGTATCTGATTTTATACAAAAACCCGTTGATATTGAGACCTTAAGAAATTTATTGAGCTAACTACCATAGTTACTATAGAGAGCCCTTATCTAACGCATAGAATATTACTTTAAAATTTAAATGCAGATTAATTCAGATAAGCCGTATTTTGGGTTTCTCTATTTAAATGAAACCGAATTACTTATTCATTGAGTTATCTTGCATTTGTACTTCAGGAGAGAAAAGTCTTAAGCTTTGGATTGTCTTTCACCTTCTTTTCCAGTTTTGGACAAACATTCCTGATATCCCTGTTCGTACCATTTTTCCTTACTGATTTTAATCTTTCCAATGCCGCCTTTGGGTCTATTTATTCCGGAGCTACACTGGCTAGTGCTGCTATTTTACCCTACCTGGGTAAATATATTGATGTGTTGCCCATCGGGCGATATAGCTTATACGTAGCTTTTGGGTTATTGGCAGCTTCCCTTACGATGGCATTTTCCTGGCATATTGCTTTTTTGTTTGCTGCAATTTTAATGCTTCGTCTTGCCGGACAAGGATTAAGCGGCCATACTGCTGAAACAGCCATGGCAAGATATTTCAACCTTCAGCGTGGAAAAGCTTTAAGTATTTCGAGCCTGGGTTATCCTTTGGGCGAAGGAATGTTACCCGTTGCGGTGGCTGCTCTACTTGCGGTAGTGAGCTGGAGAACTTCCTGGGGATTAATTGCTGCTATTATAGGTTTCGTTTTCATTCCCTACATCCTATTTGTTCTTCGTAAAACCGAAATTGAGAACAAGAATCAGGCCGTTAAGGAATCATCTGAATCATCTAAATCATCAGAAACTGAAAATTCAAACGCTTATAAATTTATATTCAGTGAACGTCGTTTTTGGCTAATTTTGCCAGCCGTGTTAATTCCACCATTTTGGGCAACTGCTCTATTCCTTTACCAAGTTTCAATTGCTGAACAATTAGGATGGACGGCCGCAATAATTGCCTCAGCCTTTATCTTTTTTGCCGGAGCAAGGATTGTTAGTTCACTTAGTATTGGTCCTGTTATAGATAAATATACCGCTAAAACAATTTTTCCATTCTATATCCTCCCATTGGGAGCCGGATTATTAACGGCTTTCTTTCATCCTGGTATCTGGTCTGCTTTTGTTTATATGGCTTTATTCGGAGTTACCATGGGCTTTGGAAGTACTACTAAATCGGCACTTTGGGCTGAGCTTTATGGGGAGGAAATGATTGGTACGGTGCGCTCACTTTTCGCCTCTGTTATGGTTTTCAGTACAGCGGCTAGTCCCTTTTTAATGGGCTGGATGCTGGACATTAATATTGGCATGGAATCTATTCTCTTATTCGCGTTTGTAACAGTATTGGCAGGTTCTCTGATGGCTTATTTTGGCTTGAATGAAGTACGACCTGAAGTATCTGAAGCTTAGCAGATTTTAGTCTTTAATGGATTAAATTACAGGCTGCTATAATTATTATAACCTTTGTTCGATATTATATTTGCCAATGGCATCACTTTGTGAGAGTTGACATTATTTTAGGAATAGAATCTCCTTAGCTGAACCATGCCTCCTAAAGAAAAGTTATAACATTACAATTCCTCTAAAAATTTGCTGTATGAAAATTGAAATATGGTCGGATGTGGTTTGCCCTTTTTGCTATATCGGCAAAAGGCACCTGGAGCAAGCCTTAAAACAACTCCCGGATTTAGAAGTAGAAATCATCTGGAAGAGCTTTGAACTCGATCCCAATGCTCCGGTAAATTCAGATTTAGATATCTACGATACGCTTGCAAAAAAATACGGGCGTGATCGTAATTGGGCGAAGCAAATGAATGCCAACATGACGAAAATGGCCTCGTCTGCCGGACTTGATTACAACATGGATGCAGTGAAACCCACCAATTCATTCAATGCCCATCAGCTTATTCATTTTGCTAAAGAGCATGGCAAACAGGATAAAATGAAAGAGGCATTATTATCCGCTTATTTTGTAGAAGGGAAACACATTGGGGAGGCAGAAGTGCTGGCCGATCTTGCGAAAAAAGTTGGGCTTAATAAAGACGAAGCCAAAGAAGTTCTTCAAACTAATTCCTACTCCAGTAAAGTGGTCAAAGATGTAGAAGAAGCACATCAATTGGGAATCCAGGGCGTTCCGTTCTTTTTCATCAATGAGAAATACGGGCTTTCGGGTGCGCAGCCGCCAGAGGTTTTTGTAGAAGCGCTTACTAAGATTTCTATTGAAAAATAAATTATACTATGGTTGAGCTCGATTTTAAGTGCTCTGCAAGTTCCTGTTTTGATTTCTTTTTTGTGATGAAATCCAAAACTAAATTGGCTAACTCCAATTCATAGCTCTCTTCAACCTCATATCCATTTATGAGTAAAAAAGTTAAAGATGAGGCAAGTGCAGTCCTTTTATTTCCATCAACAAAAGGGTGCCTCATTGTAAAACATGCAATATAGCTTGCAGCCATCCCAAAAAGATCATGTAAAAACTCCCCGCCAAAACTTGCTTTAGGTGCATCAATACAAGCCTCTACTCCCTCTTTTTCACGAATGTTTGGTTCTCCGCCCGAAATTTTTATCTCTTGTTCGTGAATGTATAATACTTCTTCCAGACTCAGGAAGGTTGGCTCTTTCATTATTCACCAAGTTTATCCAAAGACTTTCGATGCTTTTTGCTTACTTCTTCATAAGCAGATTTCACATCTGCTTTCTTGATAAGTAGCCCGTCGTTGTGTGGAACAACTTCCAATCTGTCATTTTCATCTACTTTCAAAAGTTTTAGTAACGCTTTTTCAAGAAGGATTCCGTGACTGTTTCCAATTTTTTGAAGCTTTTTAATCATATTAATTGTTCTTACTGTGGTTATAACGAATATACGAATTTTATCGATATATATTATGTTGAGGTTTACCAATTTTTAACCCTCATAATTGCCTAAACCCAAATTTTAAAATAGATTTACTCTCTCATTAAAATCCAATTGTAGTCTTATGAAAAACTTTATTTTTACTCTTTTGATCACATCACTGCTTGCAGCTTGCAGTGAAAAATCGGATCCAAATAATGCTGCATTTGTAACACTCTTGGGAAATGACACTCTGGCCGTTGAACAATTCCAGAAAACGGATTCCAGCATCACTGCCCGGGTAATACTGAGAAATCCTGAGACCAGGTTTTCCGCATACCTGCTGAATCTGGATGAAACCGGCGGCATAAAAGAAATGGCAAGAACCGACTATCCTTATGAACTTGGATTTTCAGGAGATGGAGTAGTGGTTCAAACGATAATAAGATCGGGCGATAGTTTAGAAGTTGAAATTACCGGTGATGAGGAAATAAGAAGTTATAAAGCACCTTACGAAAAAGGGGTGTTACCGTTTATAGATAT
>JBBDLQ010000098.1:15221-26704 GCA_040878765.1 Balneolaceae bacterium
GATTTGCTAACAATCCAATTGGTAGTTTATCGGGTGCTGTAAGTGCTGAGTTTTCTTTTAAAGGAACTGATTTCAGTGTTGAATACGGTTCACCCCAAAAACGCGGCAGGGAATTATTTGGTGGCATTGTACCCTGGGGCGAGCGCTGGAGAACCGGGGCCAACCAGGCAACACATTTCTACACTTCTAATGATCTGCACTTTGGAGATCTTGAAGTTCCAGCCGGTGAATACACCCTTTTCACTATTCCCGAACAGGATGGCGGCACTTTGATTATCAACAAACAAACCGGCCAAAACGGACAATCCTATGATGAAGCCCGGGATTTGGGTCGTGTTCCTATGGAAATTTCCACCAAGAATGAAGTAACTGAAGCCTTCACTATTTTAGTTGAAGAAAAGGATGAAGGCGGTGTATTGAAATTGATTTGGGGAGAAACGGTATTCTCTGTGAATTTTGAAATTGATTAATTTTTTTTTCAAACATCTTTTTTCGCTTAAACCTGTAAGGCCGTATTACAATCCGTCCTTACTGGTTTTTATGTGTTTTCCAATCCCGGTAGTTTATGTAAATGGAAATAAGAAAAGCTCCAATCCCCAACACCGCAACTAAAACATCCACGGTGAAGGGATCCCAGCTAAACCCGAAAACCTGGTCCAGGTAATATTTTATATAGGAGGCGGGCAGACCGGTTTCTCCCAATTCACGTTTCACCTGCCAGTGCCAGTCGGTACATGGGCAATATCCCCAGCCATAAAACAATCCCAATCCAACCCAGGAAAATATGGTGACTGAAATCATATAAAAATGCAGCCGGCGGGTTTTTTGCCACAACCACCCTGTTAGGTTGAAAGTTATCAGGGCGAAATGAAATAGCACAAAAAAGTAATCGAGTAGCACCAACGTTATTTCATCATTCATGATTAATGCTCCTATTCCACTTCTACTTTTTATTCATAAACTTGTCCACCCGGTTAATATGCTGTTCATCCACCCAAAGTTTAGCAAAAGGTTCAACCTCAGCCTCCAATGCTTCCATTCGGTGAGAGGAAAATCGCATAGCTCCCTCTTTCAGAATCTTGATGAATTTCCGGTCATTTTTGGTAAGATCTTCAACCCATTCCAGCGTTTCTTTTTCCGGAGATTTGCCCGGGAGTATGTATTCAATTAATCCGTGTGTCAAAACGCCATTGGCAGAAATGATCTCAGATTTCCCCAGCCATTCCAAGGTTTTGGCACGGCCAACTTTTTCTGCCAGCCGGGTTAGCCCACCCCATCCCGGAACCAGGTAAAATCGCCCTTGTGTGAATCCATATATTGCGTTTGGAACAGAAATCCGAAAATCGAAAGCCAGCATCAGCTCAATTCCCCCGCCATAAGCATTTCCGTTTATGTGGGCGATAGTCCAGCAGGGTAGTTGTTCAATTCTGACCAGAAGCCGGTGCATTCGCTTGGCCTTATCCACCGCTTTTTCTTTAGATTTTATGGTGTGAAATTTTTTCAAATCTCCGCCCGAAACAAAAGACTCTTCCCCGGCACCGCTCATAATCAGAACCCTTATTTCTTCATCATCTTCAACCTGGGATACCAGTGACTCCAATTCCTTCATCACCTCAAAATCGATTGCGTTTAGGGCTTTTGGGCGGTTAATAGTTGCCCATAAAATTTGATCTGAAATTCTCTTTTGAGTGACTACCATATAAAAAAATTTAATTGAAGATAGAAATTTGCCATTCCCTAAATTAAATATTCAACAAATTTATTACTAAAACCGCATTAATGATCAGGAAAAGCGCTTACAAAAATAAATACCTTTTTATCCATAAATAATCATTGAAAAAGGCGTTTGAATGTGAGATAATAGGGCATGGAAAAGATACAATTAAGTCAGTTAAATAAATCTCTTTCTGATGCTCACAACGATGTTAGAATAGCCCATATTCTTAATAAATATCGGGAGAAAGTATTTATAACTACTTCTTTCGGCACCACTTCTGCATTGTTGATTCATATGATCAGCCGCATTCGGCCTGAGCATCCTATACATTTTATTAACACCGGTTACCTTTTTCCTGAAACCCTGGAGTATAAAGATCAGCTTATAGAACGATATGGGGTTAATGTTATCGATCATGTTCCGGATGAAGAAAAACATCAGATCACAAAAGAGGGAAAACTCTGGAAATCGAATCCGGATTTATGCTGCCATTACAACAAAGTTGAACCCCTTGAAAATGTAAAATCCGGTTATAAAGTCTGGATTTCGGGATTGATAGGTTACCAAAACCGGTATCGCAGCGGGCTCGAAATTTTACAACGTCGAGATGACTTGCATCGCTATTATCCGCTTATCGACTGGACTCAGGAAATGGTGAACGATTATTTTGAAAGCTATGGTATACCGCGCCATCCGCTCGAGCGCTTTGGCTATGATTCTATTGGTTGCACGCATTGCACCAAAAAAGGTAAAGGCAGGAATGGCCGCTGGGACGGTTCTGATAAAACTGAATGTGGGTTACACTGGTAAAATATTCAGGACATTAACCTGATTTCCTGCTTTTGATTACAACTCAAACGGCTGCTTTGCTATTTTCTCCAACCATTCAAGATATTCTATGTTTCCTTCATTTTCGGCCAGGGAAAAAGATATAACGCACGGGCAATCATAACTATGCAGTTCTTTAATTAGGCGGGTAACCCTTTTAACTCTGGAATAATGTGTTTTTACGATGAGCACACATTCTTCATCTTCCTGAATTTTCCCTTCCCACTTGTAGATCGATTGCATACCGTCTATAATATTTGCACAGGCAGCCAGGTTTTCTTCAACCAAGGCGCGGCCAATTTTACCAGCTTCTTCTTTTCCGGATGTTGTGATATATAGTAAGCGGAGGTTTTTATACATAGTGTTCTGAAATTCAACATTTCAGCCTTCAATTTCCAATGCTATTCCGTGAGAATCTTCCTTAACCATTAAAGTTGTCTCATCCGCCACTTTCTGTGTCAATTTGGTTGAATTCAGAAGTTCAAAACCTTATCTTTGCAGGCTCTGAGTTTTGCGAGAGTGGCGGAATTGGTAGACGCGCTAGATTTAGGATCTAGTATCTTAACCGATGTGGGGGTTCGAGTCCCCCCTCTCGTACTTCCTGCCCAATATAAATTAAAATTCTGTTCATTTATTGAATTACATAATTAAAGCGGAGAACACGTGGATATTTCTGTAGAAGAACTCACATCAGTTGACAAAGAAGTTACTTTAAAAGCAAAAAGAGAAGATCTTCAAGAGGACTTCGATAAAGCATATAAAAAATATAAAAACCAAATACAGCTTCCGGGATTTCGTCCGGGTAAAGTACCCATGGGTATTGTAAAAAAACGATTTGGTAATGAAATTGAACAAGAGGAGATCAGCAAGATTGTTCAAAAAATATTTGAGAAAGAAGTTATTCCGGAATACGACCCTGTTGGGGAAACCGAAATGATCGACTTCCAATGGGAAAATGACGAGCTGGAAGTAAAGTTTAAAATTGGTTCTAAACCGGAAATTGAACTCAAAGACCTTTCCAAGATTAAAGTGAATAAAATGGTTCACGATGTTACAGATGAGGAAGTTGAGGAAGAGGTTGAGCGCACCCTGGAACGGGAAGGAAACTGGGAAGTTATTGATGAGCCTGCCTCCAAAGATACTCGCGTTGTGGTAGATGTAGTATCGCTTAACCACGGAGATGAAGACAAAGACCAAACCATTGACCTGCGGAAAGATGATACTAATGACTTTCTAAAAGCCTTAAAAGGCAAAAAAGCCGGTGATGTGGTTGAAATGAGTATTCCGCATGGCGATCACGAAGATCAGCTTAAAATCACTTTAAAAAAGGTGCAGAAGCCTCATAAAGCCGAGCTCACCAAAGAGGTGATTGAGAAACAAAGTAATGGTGAGGCTAACAATGTAGATGAATTTAAAAGCTACATTAAAAGCCGCATGCAGGAATATTATGATTCAACCTCGGAAGATCTGTTTAAAAATGATGTTGCCGATGCGATTGTTGAAGCACATGAATTTGAAGTTCCTGAAACCTTTGTATCACAAATACAGGGTTCATACGTTGATCAGCTTAAGCAACAGCAAGGCGGCGAACTTCCCGAGCATTTTGACGCCGAGCAGTATAAAGCAGGAATGAAAGACCGTGCAGTACGGGAAGCGAAGTGGTCGTTTATCAGCCAGAAGATGCAGGATACATTTGAAGAAATTGAAATTAAACCAGAAGATATCGACGAACATTTAGCAGCCGAGGCCGCCCGATATGGTGTTGCTCCTGATCAGTTGAAGCAATATTATGCACAAC
Source organism: Balneolaceae bacterium (assembly GCA_040878765.1). Taxonomy (GTDB): domain Bacteria; phylum Bacteroidota; class Rhodothermia; order Balneolales; family Balneolaceae; genus Gracilimonas. Next base: position 19,565 of record JBBDLQ010000098.1, read on the forward strand.
AGCCTCAAATGCTGGAACAACTCAGAAGCAGTATTCGCGAGAATAAGGTGTTTGATATCCTGCAGGATAAAGTTTCCATCAAAGAAATAGGCAAAGACAAATACCGCGAATTGCAGGAAAAGAAAGACAAGAAGAACAAATAACAGATTATCCAGGATACCATGATTACTAAGCAACCTCTTTTTCAAGATCCCAACTTAGACACTGTACAACCTATACAAAACAACCTGGTTCCTATGGTTGTGGAAACAACCAGCCGGGGAGAGCGTGCTTATGATATTTATTCACGCCTGCTAAAAGACCGGATTATTATTCTTGGTTCAGCAGTAAATGATGTTGTTGCCAGCTCAATTATGGCTCAGTTGTTATTTTTGGAATCTGAAGATCCTGAAAAAGACATTCAGTTCTATATTAACAGTCCGGGCGGGGTTGTTTCTGCCGGCCTGGCTATTTATGATACCATTCAGCATATAAAATGCGATGTTGCCACTACCTGTATGGGAATGGCTGCAAGCATGGGTGCTGTACTGCTAACATCTGGAACCAAAGGCAAAAGAAGCTGCCTTCCACATTCAAGAGTGATGATACATCAACCGCTTGGAGGCACACAAGGTCAGGCAAGTGATATAGAAATAGAAGCCCGTGAAATTATTCGGGTCAAAAAAGAACTGAGCCAAATATTAGCGGATCACTGTGGCAATACCGCAGAACAAGTCATGGAAGACTCTGATCGAAATAAATGGCTAACTGCTCAAGAAGCAAAAGACTACGGCCTGGTTGATAATGTGCTGTCTAAACCTAATGGTTCTAAATAACCGGTAATTTCATTAACTTTAGCTTGTTATGAGCGAGAAAGATAAAAACAGCGATATTGTACACTGTTCATTTTGCAGCCGCTCCAGCCTGGAAGTGAACAGCATGGTAGCCGGTCCCGGTGTTTACATTTGTGACCGTTGCGTAGAAGATGCATCAAGTATTATTCAAAGCGACCTTGCTTCACTGGCCCGCCGCAGGGAGAAGAGCTACAAACCCATGCTCAAGCCGGTTGAGATCAAAAACAAGCTCGATGATTACGTAATCGGTCAGGAACTTGCCAAAAAGACTTTATCTGTTGCTGTTTATAATCACTACAAACGAATTTCCGCAGAAACGGCCGAAATTGATGATACACAGATTGAGAAATCAAACATCATGTTGTTGGGGCCAACCGGAAGCGGTAAAACTTTATTAGCCCGAACTCTTGCCCGTATCATTGATGTCCCTTTCACCATTGCCGATGCTACTGTTTTAACAGAAGCCGGTTATGTTGGGGAAGATGTGGAAAGCATCCTAAGTAACCTGCTTCAATCCGCTGATTACGATGTGGAGCGTGCCAAGCGCGGAATCGTATATATTGACGAGGTAGATAAAGTAGCCCGAAAGAGTGATAATCCATCTATCACACGCGATGTAAGCGGAGAAGGCGTTCAGCAAGCCCTTCTGAAGATTTTAGAGGGAACGGTAGCCAACATTCCGCCAAAAGGCGGGAGAAAACATCCCGAGCAAAGTTTTATTCAGCTTGATACAGCCAATATTTTATTTATTTGCGGTGGAGCTTTTTCCGGTTTAGAAGAAATCATCTCGCGCAGGCTTTCAACCAGTGTAATGGGTTTCCACACCAACGATAAGGTTAAATTTAACAAAGAAGATCCGGAAATATTTACTCATGTTGAACCGGAAGACCTTCAGCATTATGGGTTAATACCTGAACTTATTGGCCGATTACCTGTAATTTGCGGCCTTCATGAGCTTTCTGATGATGCCTTGCTCGACATCCTTCAAACCCCAAAAAATGCGCTGGTTAAACAGTATACTAAGCTGTTTAATATGGAAGATGTAGAGCTGGAAATTGAGGATGAAGCGCTGAAAGCCATTGTTAAAAGAGCCAAAACCCGAAAAACCGGGGCTCGCGGATTGCGTTCCATCATGGAGACCGCCATGCTCGAAATTATGTTTACCCTGCCATCCATGAAAAATATTGCACGATGTGTTATCACTAAAGAAACCATTGAAAAATCGGCTCCGCCGGTTTATGAAAAGCAAAAAGCATCCGCTTAACTTTTTAGCCTCCCCATTTGAAATTCTTTTTGGGAGGCTTTTTTGTATCCTCTCCTTTTCTATATTTAGCCAAAAGAAAATCATTTATTTATGACACTATTTGTCCCTTCCAACAGGATTAAACTTCTACTGGTGTTATTACTCATTTTTCTGGGTATTGGCTCAGTGGTTTACAATCAATACCTGGTTACCAAAATCCTGGAGCAGGAACGGGCAAGCGTTGAATTATGGACGCGAGCTATAGAATTTAACAGTCAACCTGTAAACGAACAGAGTACCACAAAACTGTTAAAGGCCATCGACATTTTAGAAGGTATTGAAGGTGTTCCCGATAGTGTTATTACTTTAATTGAAGATGCTGAAGCGTCTCGAAGTTCTACAGATTTTGTAACAGAAGAAATTATTCTTCAGGATCGTTTCCGAATTCCAACTATCGTTATTGATTCCAGCGATGTAATCCTGGCCCAGCGTAATATTGACTCCCTGAAATTATCAACAGAAGAAAGGCGCAGTGATCTGGTTCGTGAATTTAAAAGCCTCAATGCTCCCATTGATTTCGTGATTGGGGATCAAAACCGGCAAATGACTCAATTTGTGTATTACGGGGAAAGCCCAACAGTTCAATTACTCCGGTATTTCCCCTATATCCAAATAGTATTGCTTGGGCTTTTACTTGGAATTGGGTACACAACCTACCGAAGTATAACCCGGTCGGAGCAGTCAAATTTATGGGTAGGCATGGCAAAGGAAGCTGCACATCAATTGGGCACTCCAATTTCGAGTTTATATGGCTGGCTGCAGTTACTCAAAGATGAATACAGCCATGAAGAAACAGCCATAAGCATCGCAAATGAGATAGAAAAGGATATACAACGATTGCGCGGAGTAGCCGAACGTTTTGGTAAAATTGGCTCCGAACCGGAACTTAAGGAAATGGATATTGAGCCTATTTTGGAGCAGGTAATGATTTATATGGAACGTAGGCTTCCGAGGCTGGGTAAAGCCATTGAAGTCCGGAAAAATCTATCCGCAAAAGCAAAAGTGCTGGCCAATCCTGAGCTTTTACAGTGGGCTATTGAAAACCTGTTTAAAAATGCTATGGATTCCCTTAAGGATATTGAACATGACGCTTATATAGCCATCTCCTCAAAAGTACAGGAAGGGGAAGTTATTATTGATATTGAGGATTCAGGAAACGGGATAGACATCAAAAATGTGAAAAATATTTTTAAGCCGGGTTTTAGTACTAAAAAAAGGGGATGGGGACTTGGGCTCAGCCTCACTAAACGAATTATTGAAGAATATCACAACGGAAATATCTTTGTACTGCGATCTGAACTTAATGAAGGCACTACCATGAGGATTACCCTTAAAGTGCAGGACAGGGAAGAAGAAAATGCTTTTCCGCTAATTGATCAGTCGCCGGTATAACCTCTTTTCCGGGCATATTCCAGCAGTTCGGTTTTCAGAAGATTTCTGCCCCGGTGTAAGCGGGAACGAATTGTACCAATCGGCACATCAAGCATATTGGCTATTTCTTCGTAGGTGTACCCGTCAACATCACACAGAAGAACCACGGTTCTGAAATCTTCCGGAAGGTGACTTAACGCTTCAGACAGATCATCGTCCATCATTTCCCGGAACATAAGGCTTTCCAGGTCTGAGGTTTCCGTACTTTCGCCTCGTATGGTTTCATAATATGATGAAACTTCATCGTAATCTACCTGAGAGGGTTTTTTAGATGTTTTCCTATAATTGTTAATAAACGAATTTTTCAGAATACGGAACATCCAGGCTTTGGCATTCGTGCCCTTTTCATAACTGCTGAAAAAACGGTAGGCTTTAACAATGGTATCCTGCACTAAATCTTCTGCATCATTAGGGTCGGTAGTCAGCCGAAGGGCAAAATTATACAACGCATCCATGTGAGGGATGATCTCATCATCAAAATCTTTTTGCTTTTTTAATTCATCTCTCGTTAACTGAGACATCTATCCTTCCCTTATTATTTCAATATCTATCGAATTTGGCAGCTTATTTATTGTTTTATTTTTTGCTCTGTACCTTTTGAAACATGAATCTACCTAAAGAATACTTTAATATTAAATAGATTGTATTGATAGCCTCATTATCAATTCCTTATTTAGGTTAAAAAGGCTATCACCATAATGTCGTATATGGCATGTGTCCAGGCTGCCACACCAAATCCTCTCCAAACATAAATTCCGTTGAGTATTATACCAAATAAAAACCTGTAAAGAAATGAGCCCAGAGTAAAGGTATCACCCATAGAACCAATATAATGTACTGCTGAAAACAATAATGCGGATAAGATTACCGCGGCTGTTATTCCTGCCCATTTTTTGCCTAAAATTTTTGTGAAAATCATCATAAACAGCGTTACCAAAATCACTCTGAAGAATAACTCCTCATACAATCCCGCCCCTAATGAAAGGGCTATTTTCTGAACGGTTGATAAACTGTGAATTGGATCAGTGGCCGCAAAATTCAACACTAAAGAAACCAAGGACTGGCTAATTATTGCAACTACAATAGCATAAACTGTTGCTTCAATTAATAAAAGGGGGAAATAAACAAATCGAAGAGTTTTAAGCCTTTCGCGTTCTCTGTACAAAATAAATAGCCCGATAAATACCAACAACAAAAGGGAAAACGATACAGCATTTACTCCCAAATAAACAAAAAGGCTTTTAATCCAAACATCTACACTTATTCGAACAATGGCCTCTCCTGATGGCTGCGAAAACACAATCAAAAGCTCATAAAGCAGAAAAAGCGGCAGGCTTACCAGGAAGCTGTACAGGAGATTATGTGTGTTCTCAAAATATTGTTTAACAGGATTACTCATTTCCTTCCGAATATATAGTTACCACCGGCTGGTTTAACTGATTTAGTTTAAGTGTATTGTAAGCCGTTTTTGACAACTTCATTCCTGCCCCTGTAATCCGGTCGTTTATTCTGACATAAACACCATTTCCGGTCTCATTATTTTCAACAAAAATGAGGCTGCCTAACGCAATATTTGAATGAGCGGCTGTTAAAGCCCCGGGATCATATAATTCCCCGTTTGTTGTAGTTTTACCTGTTTCATCTTCCGAATATTGAACTACTTTTACCGCACCCAAATCCTGCAGATTAGCTCTTTGTAAATATGGATTTGCATATTTTCGGGAGGGTGGCAGCAGAATAGTAACTTCCTGCCCGGATTGTACATTATCCGGTTCAATTTCGGGATTCAGCATCTTGAATTCTTTTTCCGTCATGCTAAACCGGTTGAGAATACTTTGGACAGATTCCCCGCTTTTAATTTTATAGACTGAGAAAATCCCCTGCGGTGTTGATTCTTCCAGAAACCTTGCCACGTTAGGGGCTACACTTACTTTTTTAACTGCCAATTTTTGGCCAACGCGAATGTTGTCGTCCGATAAATTATTGAGTGATTTAAGTTGATTGATCGTCATGTTATGATTACCCGCAATGCGGTATAAAGTATCCCCGCTTTTTACCGTATAAAAAGTATTTTGCCCGCCTGAAGAACGATTTACAAGAGGTTCGGAAGGCTCGTCAGGCAACTCCGTTTCTGATGGCTCAGCTTCTCTGAGGTAATACACTAATTCCTGCCCTAATTCAATTTCATTTCCGATCAGGTTGTTCCATTCCTTTAATTCAGCAATGGTAACATTCAGGTTTTTTGAAATTCCATATAAGGTATCACCTTGTTTTACCTGATACGTTGCTTTTTCCTGGGCAACAGTTGTTACACTGCACAATGTGATTAACGTAATTACGATGAATACAATTCTTTGCAGATTGATTACAAATTTCATGACTGCTCTTCCATTTCAATTTCAAGATTCAGTAACGCCTCGGATAATTCAGATTTTGTATGACTATCATTTTGTGATTCCGCTACTTCAATTCCTTCTTTATATGTTATTACGGCTTTTTTGTTCTCCCCGGTCTCAGTATATAATTTAGCCAGGTGATAATACACCCCTACGTAATCCGGATCATTATTCCGGATAGCTTCAAATAAAATCCTGGCTTTTGTTAGCTGATCAATTTTCAGCATTTCCAGCGCCAGCGTAAATTTATAGAATGAATCTTCAGGGTGATTTTTCACTGCTTTAGCCAACGTGGATATCCTTGAATTCATTGTGCAGCATTTTTGAAATTAGCTTCAATTTCGGCGATAGAATCTCCGCCAAATTTTTCCAAAAAGGCATTGGCAATAACCGGAGCAACTACACTTTCAGCAACTACAACTGCTCTTGGAAGTGCACAAACATCAGACCGCTCGTACCGGGTTTCAGTTTCTTCTTTTGTGTGCATATCAACCGTGCCAAGAGGGTTGAGCATGGTTGGTATGGGCTTCATCACCCCGCGAATAATGATGGGCATTCCGGTACTCATACCACCTTCAATTCCGCCCATGCGATTTGTTCGGCGGCCAAAGTGACCTTTCTCATATGTGATCTCATCATGTACTTGATGCCCGGGGAGATATCCTGATTCAAAACCAAGTCCAATTTCAACACCTTTCATGGCCTGAGTTCCCATTATAACTTGTGCCAAATTTCCATCCAGCTTACGATCCCAATGAACGTAACTTCCCAAGCCAACCGGAACTCCCGTAATTACAATTTCATAAATTCCGCCAAGTGATGATCCTTCTTTTCTGCGTTCTTTGATTTCATCACGCATACCATCGGATAACTTTTCATCAAGGCACCGAACATCCGATTCATCGGCTGTTTTATAAATTGTTTCTGCTCCTTTTTTCGTAAGCGGGTCCGTTATGGCACGCACCTCATCCCAGTTTTTAAAACCAACGGAACCAATACGCAGAACATGGCCCCCAATCTCGATTCCAAAATGTTTTAACAATTGCCTTGCCACACTGCAACAGGCAACACGCATGGCAGTTTCACGCGCACTTGAGCGTTCGATAACCGGACGGATATCATCGAAATTATATTTTTGGGCACCCACTAAATCGGCATGTCCTGGGCGGGGAAGGGT
>JBBDLQ010000099.1:0-7011 GCA_040878765.1 Balneolaceae bacterium
GCAAGATCCGGCGGATCACATAACCACGACCATCATTTCCGGGAGAGGCTCCATCAGCAATTGAGAACGTCACTGCTCTAATATGATCGGCAATCACACGCATGGCGATGTCTTTTTCCTCATCATCACCGTAGGTCAATCCGGCCATATCCGCAATTTCATTCAGCAGCGGGGTGAAGACATCGGTGTCATAATTGGACGTTTTCTCCTGCAACACCGCACACACACGCTCGAAACCCATTCCCGTATCCACATGCTGGGCGGGGAGTTTTTCGAGGCTTGCATCCGGCTTTCGGTTGAACTGAATGAAAACGAGGTTCCATATCTCCATCACGCGGGGATCGTCCATATTTACCAGATCACGGCCGGGCTTTTCCTTGCGTTCTTCATCTGAGCGGAGATCGATATGTACTTCCGAACAAGGACCACACGGACCGGTTTCACCCATTTCCCAAAAATTATCCTTTTTATCGAATTTCAATATGTGATCAGGATTGATATTCGTTTCACTCTTCCACAATTCTATGGATTCATCATCTACAGGCAAACCGTCGGCTTCATCCCCCTCAAAAACGGTAGCGTAGAGCCGGTCGGGGTCCAGTCCCCATTTGTCCACCAGTAATTCCCAGGCCCAGCCAATCGCTTCTTTTTTGAAATAATCACCGAACGACCAGTTGCCCAACATCTCAAACAATGTGTGATGGTAAGTATCATGCCCTACTTCTTCCAGGTCGTTGTGCTTTCCACTTACGCGGATGCATTTTTGGGTATCAGCCGCGCGTTTCCAGGTTTTTCCGTCATGTTTGAGGGCTTCTTCTTCCCCAAGAAAAATGGATTTAAATTGGTTCATCCCCGCGTTGGTAAAAAGCAGGGTGGGATCGTTTTTGGGGACTACGGGAGCGCTGTCAACAATGGCGTGATCTTTTTCAGAAAAGAAATCAAAAAATTCCTGACGAATCTGGGCGGAAGTCTTGTGCGACATTAATTTTGATGTGTGAATGTTGATTTTACAGAGCCTTGAAGATAGGAAAAATCTGTTTGGTTCTCATGTGTGGATTGTAATTCGTTAATTGTTAATCGCAAATCGGTTAATCGTAATTTCGGTCAAACAGAATAGCCCCGAGAATTCGGGATGGTTCTATTGACGGCACAAAAGAACAAGGGGAGTCGAATGCAGGCATTTATTCTTACAAGGCACTGGAAACTGGAGCCTGTCTGCCAACAAAGGCAGGCTTCCGGGACTGCGTTACGAACGCGGACCTTCATAACGAGAAGCAAGGAGATCTAAGCTCTGATCTTATTGAAAAATACCCAACAGGTACCGACCAATTTTTTTTGAAGTACCAAGCTGAAGCAGAGCCTTGATCATCAAATACAAAGAAATGCCAGAATCGCCGGGTTCGAGTTTGGCGATACGGGACTGACTAGAACCAATTGATTCGGCAAGCTGTTGCTGAGTCCAACCATTTTTGCTTGATCTCATTGTCTTTTTATACCAGATAAGTACCCCCTTAACCGATTGTTTAAAATTAATGACCTGTACCAACTTTTTAAAGCGTATGTGTAAGGTGAACACTATTTATAATTCAAATATCACAGACCAAGGCAAAAAGTCCTGTGGCAAGAATGACTGAATTAGACGTAGTAAAATGTTAACACACCAAACAAAATGCTATGTATAGATTAGGCTTAGTTTCAATCATTCTTTCATTAACTATTTTCTTATCCTGCTCAAATAATTCAACCGATTCGGATGTCTTGGATGTTGGTGAAGGCATAGGTTCATTTACCGTTACTGGAGATGTGGAGGCAGAACGTGAAGGTGTCTCATATTTCACCGTTACTCGTAGTGATGGCGATCTTCTTGGCATCCGCATTCATATTGAAAAAGCTCATCCATTAGACAGAGATGATTCCTATAATTCTGATTATTCATTTACATTGTTAGCAGATAAGGACGGTGAACCGTTTACCTTAACTACGGGCACCTATGAGATAGGTCTGTTATCAGATGATAATTTAGCTTTTGCCGGAGTATATACTCATAGAATTAGCGCGGATGTGGTAAATGGATACCAAAGTGCGGATCAGGGTGGTAGTATCACAATTTCTTCCTCTTCAGACGAAATGATTCAAGCATCTTTCGAATTTAAAGCTATTGATTATGGAGATGGAGCCGAAGAAGATAAAGTTGTTACAATATCAGGTGAATTCACTTCCAAATGTTTTGGTCCCAGCTGTTAGCATTTAGCCAATCAGCCTTATTCCCAACGTCCCCGTTGGGAATGCCCGCGACCTCCCGGTCCGAATGTAACCAAGAGCAACCAGCCTAATTTTTGAATAACTATTCATACCTCTTCAACCCATCGGGCAAAAATTGTAATATGCATTATCGATCAACCCCGGGTTGTGCCCGGCATACCTTAATCTCCAATTCAACATTTCAACGGGCTTACCCGGTGCTACATATATGTGACTCCTACGGAGTCGGGAGGCCTGTGTAATCAGTATAAGCTTAAAATCCAGTAAAACAGCTTATCAGTGTCCATCCGCACAATCCGCCTCATCCGCGTTCCATTCAAAAAATTATTTTAACTAACTATTGTAAAACACAAAATTCCATTGTACTTTGAAATAAAAAGTACTTTGTATGAAAGAAGAACGAGATTACATTCAGGATATCGCAGAGATACGTTCCATGATGGAGGGGTCTTCAAAGTTTTTATCACTTACCGGGTGGGCAGGAATATTGGCCGGGTTTTATTCTTTAGTCGGAGCATGGTTCGCTTACAGCATTCTTGGTTTTCACCCGGATAAAATCTTTTACACCTACCCGGATCTGACTAATGTCATTTTATTGGCGACCGTAGTTTTAATTCTCGCACTCAGTAGTGCTCTTCTTGATTCCCGAAGAAAAGCCCGTAAAAATGACATGAAAGCATGGAACGCTACCTCCCGCAGGCTACTGATAAGTATGGCCGTTCCACTGTTCGCCGGAGGAGTTTTGATCCTGATCCTAATCTTTAAAGGACTCATAGGGTTGATTGCTCCCCTTACCCTGCTGTTCTATGGTCTGGCATTGTACAACGCCGGAAATTTCACAATTAAAGAAGTAAGGGTGATGGGCATTGCCCAAATATTCTTGGGACTGCTAAACGTTTGGTTTATTGAATATGGTTTATGTATATGGGCATTTGGATTTGGGGTGATTCATATCATCTATGGTATTTTCATGCATTTCAGGTACGAGCGGTGATCCAAAGTGAACGTATCATTCGACGATCTACATAAAGCATTTGAGAGTAGGATCAGGCTGGGAATCATGTCGGCCTTAGCGGTTAATGATTCCCTCGATTTTACCTCGCTGAGGGAATTCCTGGATGTAACCGACGGCAACCTGGCAACTCACCTAAAAAAGTTAGAAAAAGAAGGGTTTATAGATGAGGAAAAATCCTTTATCAACAAAAAACCTAACACAAAATATTTTATGACTAAAGAAGGTAAAAAAGCCTTCGATGATCATCTTGCAGTACTGGAACAAATTATAAAGTCACAGAAATAGCAATGGAAAGAAATCACACAAAAAACCTAAAAATGCACCAACTCCTTTCACTTTTAACCATTTTAATGGGCATCGCATTGATGACCTTCATGATCGTGGTTGAAGATGAACCGGGGGCCATTCCACTTGCACTAATTATAGCAGGAACCGGATGGTATTTCTTTACCCGATACAAGGTGCGTTCGCAACAAGCATAATCATAAGCTAAAAAAATTTACTCTATGACTTTGTAACTCAAAGTACTTTTATAAACAATTAAACACAACACAGGTAACACTCATGAATACAGAACATAATTTAGCCCAAGCTTTCACATACCCAGCTATCGCAACTGGTTTACTACTACTCATACCTTTAATCGCCATGCAGTTTTCTACTGAGGTGGAATGGACACTTTCAGATTTTATTGTAGCAGGGGCAATGATTTTTGGAACCGGACTCACCTATACATTGGTCACAAGGAAATCCGAAGAAATTGCTTACAGAGTAGCTGTAGGATTTGCACTTTTCACCGGCCTCTTCCTCATTTGGAGTAATCTTGCTGTTGGCCTCATCGGTTCGGAGAATAACGCGTTCAACTCACTATATTTCCTGGTGATTGGTATTGGTGTATGCGGGGCTTTCATTGCAAAGTTTAAAGCTAATGGCCTGATGTTCACCTTATTTGCTATGGCGGCAGCACAGGTAGTAATTGCTATTGCTGCACTGTTCACTGGGATGGCTGATGTACCAGAAAGTTCTGTATATGAAATCCTTGCTGTAAACGGTTTCTTCGTTACACTTTTTGTGGTGGCTGCCATGTTGTTTCGTTATGCAGTGCAGAAAGAAGACGAACAGTAACAAAACCTTTCAACTAAAGTTAGTTTTTAAGAATTTCTGCGTTAAATTTGCACCCCTCACTATTAATTTGTTACCTATGAAAAATATAAAACACTCGTTAGGCATTCGGTTATCAATCATTGGATTTCTAACGTTAATACTTCTTATACCCGCACTGCTCATTCAAAATCTAATTTCGGAGCGTGAACTCCGAAGAGATTCTGTAGCCGATGAAATAAGCCAAAAATGGGGGAGTGAACAAGCCATTGTTGGCCCTGTAATAAGCATTCCATACAAGCACTTTTTCAAAAGTGAAGATAACGTTGTGCAGACCATTAGATATGCACATTTCTTACCTGAAAATTTAAACATTGAAGGTTCTATAACTCCTGAAGTACGGTACCGTGGCATTTACAAAGTTATTGTTTATAACAGCAAACTCTCTATATCAGGGAATTTCCCTTCTATTGACCTGAATGGCTTTAAAATTCCCATTGTGGATTTTTTACCGGACGATGCGTTTGTTTCTGTTGGTATTTCTGACATGAACGGCATCAAAGAGTTTGTTAAGATCAACTGGGATGGCAAAGAATTCCTGGCTAATCCAGGTATAGAATCCACTGATGTATTGGCATCCGGGATATCCATTTCACCCAGTCTTGAATCCGGCAAAGAATATCAATTTGATTTCGAACTGAATCTAAATGGCAGCTCAGTTTTACGATTTTCTCCGGTCGGCAAACAAACCAATGTTCAACTTTCCTCTGACTGGTCTAATCCCAGCTTTACCGGAAATTTCCTGCCTGTTGACAGAGAGGTTAGCTCTTCCGGTTTTACTTCAGAGTGGAACGTGCTACACTTAAACCGAAATTTTCCACAACAATGGCTTGGGGCAAACCAGGAAGTAACAAATTCGTCCTTTGGAGTTGAGCTGCTTCTCGCGGTAGATGAGTATCAGAAAACCATGCGTACGGCTAAATATGCCATTATGTTCATCTCGCTAACGTTCCTGACTTTTTTCATGATTGAATTATTAAGCAAAAAGATCATTCATCCCATTCAGTACCTGCTGATCGGTTTTGCATTGCTGATTTTTTATACCCTCTTGCTATCCATTTCGGAATATCTGGTTTTCAAACTCGCATACTTGTTAGCGTCGGCAGCAATTATCATGTTGATTACTGTTTATTCCTATAGCGTATTATCAGACAAGCTCAAATCAGGTATCATATTCGGGGTATTAATTATCCTATATGGGTATCTGTACATTTTACTGCAACTTCAGGATTATGCATTGCTGTTAGGGAGTCTTGGATTATTTGTAGTATTGGCATTAGTCATGTACTTAACCAGAAACATAAATTGGTTTGAGATCATGAACAGCCAGAATCAAAATAATACTCAGTCTCAATCATCCAACCAATAACTCTTTGGTCAGCTTCCATCTCGTCCCGTAGCAGAAATGCGGGACGATTCTGGAGAGCCCTGATTTCTCTACTCATATACCTTTCACATCTTTGTTGTTTAACCTCGCTCCCAACATCTTGTTGGGAATGCGTATCCGGACCTCCCGGTCCGAATGTGGCCAAGGGCTACCAACCCTGCCCAATTTTTGAATAACTATTCATGTACCTTCAACCCACCGGGCAAAAATTATTCTATTTATGATCCATCAACCCCCGACAAAGTCCGCGTTCGCTCCACTTTGTCGGGGCTACATACATGTGACTCATACGGAGTCAGAGAGCCCAAGTAATCCGTGAAATCCTATAATCCGAATAATCCATGGTTCAAAATTTTTTAATCGTTACTCGAAAATCGGTTAATCGCAGGTCAATCATGAAAGCACTGGAAGCCGGAGCTTCTGGGACTGCGTCACGAAGGTGGAACTTCGAAACGAGGGTTAGGGGCAATTATAACAGGTTAAGAATGGTATTCAGAACATTACTTTCTTTTGATAAAATATATATTAAAACTGCCCCCCGTATTTATCCATCTGGAAGGAGCGGATTACACTTACAAAGAACTATAGATTTGACAAAAGGGTGATAATATTATCCGGTTATTTTATTTCTGTTGCTTACCTTTACAAAACCTTTTAACCTTCTTAAATAGAAAATCATGATGACTGTTTTTGTTGCGGATAAACTACCAAAGAAAGCCCTTGACGAATTAGAAGAACTAGGTGTGGAGGTACATTATAAACCTGAGGCCAACTCTAGTGAACTGGATAAGGGATTAGACGATACGGATGTTCTTATTGTACGTTCTACTATCGTCACCGAAAACTGCATCCGCAAAAGCCCGCGCTTGATGCTGATTATTCGTGCAGGAGCAGGAGTAAACAACATAGATATAGAAGCGGCCAGTAATTCTGGCATCTATGTTGCCAACTGTCCCGGTAAAAACTCCATTGCCGTGGCTGAACTCACAATGGGACTTATCTTGTCTCTTGATCGGTTTATTGCGGAAAATGTGCATGATTTCCGTAATGGCAACTGGAACAAGGCTGGTTACAGCAAAGCAGATGGAATCTTTGGGAAAACCCTCGGGGTGGTCGGGGTGGGACAAATCGGAAGAGAAGTAATAAAACGTGCCAAATCTTTTGGACTGAATGTGATAGCCTGGTC
>JBBDLQ010000099.1:7111-17093 GCA_040878765.1 Balneolaceae bacterium
GGAACTGTTAAAAGCCGGTTCCAGGAATTGGATAATGTGTATGTAAGTCACCATATAGGGGCAAGCACCCAACAAGCACAACTCTCCGTAGCTTCTGATGCCGTAGATATTGTCCGTGGATACCTGCTTGAAGGGAAAGTAAGGAACTGGCTGAACCGCTGTGAACACACAGAAGCTCCATGGAAACTGATTGTTCGTCATTACGACAAACCCGGAGTGATTGCTAATGTAATGCAAGAACTTAAGGAAGCCGACATCAATGCGCAGGAACTCGAAAACGTAATTTTTGAAGGCAAAAAAACCGCTTGCTGCACCATTCAGCTTGATGCAAAACCCTCAGACAAAACATTTAACAGTATTCGTACACGCCAGGATGAGGTGATTAGTGCGATGTTGATAGAACGTTAATTTTTGGATTTACATACATTCCTGAGTATCGCAAAAGACAAGATCAAGGGGGACCTTAGAATCAATAACTAATGAGTTCTCAAATAAACTATCACTTAATCCGTGATTATCCCCACAATCCGCCTCATCCGTGTTCCATTACAAAATAAAATTCAGCAATTATTGCAAAATGAAAATTATGTTGCCAACAACAAGGCTCACGCATCTTTTTAGTTTAAATAGTAGATTCAAACAAAATTAAAATCGAATAATTTACTATGAAAACGATCATTAATTACTTCTTCCGCGGAATGCTCATAATTTTACCGCTTAGCGCAACCGCTTACCTGATTTATATTACCCTGATTGGCATGAATGACCTGTTTAACAACTTCTTCTATAGTTGGTTTGATGCTGAAATTCCCGGATTGGGGATTATTACAGGATTTGTTGTCATTACACTTATTGGATTTATAATGACACTGACTTTTGCTAAACCCATTGTGCATTTATTTGAGAAATTACTCACTAAAACTCCTTTTGTTAATATTGTATATTCCTCTCTTAAAGACCTTACGGAGGCTTTTGTAGGTGATAAAAAGAAATTCACCAAACCCGTTTATATTGAATTTAGTGAGCCCGCTGGAATGAAAAGACTTGGTTTTATAACCGAGGAATCGCTTGGTCAATTTGGATTAAAAGAAGAAGTGGCTGTCTATTGTCCGCACTCCTATAACTTTTCCGGCAATTTATACATTGTTCCCAGAAACAAAATTACCCCTATAAAAACCGATACTACCAATTTTATGCGATTTATAGTATCAGGCGGGGTTACAAAAATTCACTCATAGAGAATAAACAAATAAGGGTGCATCAAAATACACCCTTACTTTTACTTATATAGTTATTTGCAGAGGTAAATTTAGTAAACCTCTTCGAAGGTTCGGGGGCCGGGCTTCACGTTTCGTTTCATTTCTTCCCAATCCCAGTCATCCGGATGTTGTTCAGCAAAATCTCCTTTAATAACCAAATATTCTTTAAAGCCATTTTTAGCAAGATTCTGATAGATGCCGGTTTCCATCCCCTTCAATCCACATAGATAGATAAGTGTATTTTCTTGCTCTAAAATGGGATGTAATTTTTCCTGATGATCTTCTATTGAGCTTTGCACATAATATTTTGAACCATCAGGGCGACGGTCTTCCCTGGAAATACAGGGAATATAAGTGAAGTTGTCATTTTCCTTGTCCATTTTACTGAACAAGTCAGCATATATTAAATCCGTGCGATATGCGCATCCAAAGATAAGTGCAATTTTACCGTCAAAACCATTTTCCAATAACTCCATAATCATTCCCCTATATGGGGCGATTCCAGTTCCCGTTGCAAAAAATACATAATTAAAATCCATGGCATTTTCCGGTAGCAGAAAACGTTTTCCGCTGGGTCCGGTTGCTTTTACTTTATCTCCCGGTTCTAAATCGGCCAGGTAATTAGAGCAAACTCCGGCATGTAGTTTGCCATTCTCCAATTCTTCTAAAGTTCGTTTTACGGTAGTAGAAATTAAATGTGATTTCCCGCCTTCCCCTTTAGTTGGCGATGATACCGAATACAGCCTGAGTTTACGTGGCCGACCCTTTTCGTTTTCACCGGGAGGCAGTATGCCTATAGATTGGCCAATGCGTACCCTGCCTTCCAATTCTGTACCGGAAACATCAAAGGTTATATGCCGCACATAATTTGGACTGTTTTCCTTGGTACAAATATAATTCTCTACCACGGTTATTTCGGTTGGGTCTTTGGGTGTATAAATATTGAGTTCAACTTCAGGTAATACAATTTCTGACATGATTCTGAATTTGAGTGTGAGTGAGTGTGTTGAGTTTTGTGTGATATTTAACAAAAAAAATCCCGCCATATTTCTAAAGCGGGATTATAAAATAGGCTTATTTTGGCTAGAAATAAAATGTGAGTCCGGCGGATATCACATTCCCGCTATATTTCTTATCGGTGAGGTCATCATTTCCATCCAGAAATAAATACCGGTAATCGATATTAAAAGCTGCCGAATTTGAGATTGCAATATCAGCACCAAAACCTAAATGGTAGCCTACGTTGACTTTTGTTTTATCTGAAGGTTGAAAAAATCCGTCATCATAATCATAAATAGTATAGTAAGCACCTAAACCTGCTAATCCATACGGAGCAAAGTTTTCAGCCAGCGGGGCATATATGAGCAGCGAACCGGTTAATGGGATCTGTTTAATAGTATAATTACCATTAGCTGTTGTATACTGCTGCTCCCCTCGATATTCAAAAGAAAATTCAGCCCCTACATATTTGCCCTTGCTACGGGATTGAAGTCCGATGAACATAGTTCCTTCATCGGCATCAGGAGCCTTGTAAAAACCAAGTTTTGGGCCAATACCAGAATTATCCTCAATCAAATACTGTTGGGCATTCGCCTGGGTAAATAATGCTGCTATCGTGAATATTGTAAGTATCGTAAGTAGTTTTTTCATTTCAAGTTTTGTACTTATTTGAATTCACTACTTATAAAGTGGATTAGGATAATTTTGTTCCGACGAAATGTTATTAGTTATTGATTACTAATACGATAGCGGATCAGTTCATCGACGGTAGGCCGGGTGCCATTTTCTTCAAGAAGGCGTTCTGCAAGGTTGTGAGTAACCCCAATATTTCGCAACCGAATCAGATTTTCTTTAGTCAGTTCTTCCAGGGTATACCCTAAATCCAACATATTACTGGTGAAAAAAGCTGTAACCCCTCCGCTTCTTAAATCAATTAAATCCTGAATGGATAACTCGTAGCCAAGTTCCTTCATCATACGGGCAAATGTCGCACTTACATCTGCATTTTGTAATTCCACTAATTGTTCTAGGGTAACTTCGGAATATCCGGCATCCCTGATTTGGGAAGTATAGGTTGCTGTTACTCCTTCATTTCTTAGAGCAATGAGTTCTTCGTGTGTCAGGGTCCCGTATCCCATCTCCTCCATCCAGGCTCCCATTCGGTTTAAAAGATCCTCGTTTGGCTGATTAAATTCCTGAACAATACTCTGTAATGGATTTGTATCGAAGCTTGGAAAAGTAATTTTTGAACCTGCGTAAAACATCAGGGAAACAAGAAAAGCAAAAAGTAGGATATAGTTAGATAACTTTGAGCCCGATCTGTTATCAACTGAGGATGATTTTTCATCGATATCGAAATTACCGGTTTGCTCCAGGTCATCCAGATCATTTTTAAGATTTTGAAATTTTAAACTCATAATCGCTTTCCCTCATTTATTTCGGAATCATTCACAATTACGGTAAAACCTCAAAAAAGATACACTGATAGTTAGGGTATCAACTCAAGCGAGCGGGTTAATTCACCGAGTGTAAAAGGTTTGGAAATGAGATCAACAAAGGATGTTGCCTTGGCTCGCTCATAATTAACTTTATCGGAATTGCCAGTAAGGTAAATGACCTCTGTGCTAATTTGTTTTTTGATGCGAATAATAGCTTCAATGCCGTCCATTTCTCCCTTTAAACGTATATCCATTAACACGATATCCGGTTCATGCTCCATTGCTAACTCAATGGCTTCATCACCTGAAGTAGCTTTACCTACTAACGTATGTCCCAGTTTCTTAATCATGTTTTCGACAACTAATGATATGATCATGTCATCTTCTACAATAAGTATCTTCTTTACTGAATTTTTCAATTTTTTTTTGTCCTTTCGGAAATGTTATAGATTACAATGTTTACAGTCAGAAAGTAAGAGTTACCAACCTCGGAAACGTTACATAAATTACTATTTGAAACTTATAATAATAAAAATAACGTTTTGAAGTATTCATTTGAACACATCTTTACATCTCTTCTAATTTCTCCAGCGAACCTTCCTCAAAATCGATATAGGCATACCACCCATCGAAATTATCACCACTATAAGTTATTCGAACTTTCCAACATGCCCGTATTTCAAGATTGGAGGTTTCCTTGTTTATAATAGGTATATAAGCTTTTTTGGGTTGACCTGTTACATCCTCCTGCCCGACGGTATATATCTTTTGTTCGCCGGTGAAATTGCGCATATCGATCTGCCAGCCAACAATACCTTCCTGTACTTCTAAATAACCATAATTAACGAAATCAGGAATTTTAAAACCGGAATACCAATTACCCCATATCCTGTTCACCCCATTTGCATCTAATACCACCGTTATCTCCGTATCCTCCACTAATACCGAATCTATTACTTGCTCATCAAAAGTTAGCTTCCATTCAATATTTTCACTGTATTCATCAGGGCGGCCACAATTGATACAGCCCGGAAGTGGGATCATTTCTTTTAATATTAGTGAAGAGGTATCGTTTACACCAGTATATTTTTCATTTTTCAATAAATTTTTTTTAGCGGTGGTAACAAGTGTATCGGTGTTATTCATTGCGATACGTAAAACTTCCCGGTTCTCCCGCACACAAGGATTTTTACCTTCCTCAAAAAGCACCTCACTAAAACCGGTAAAACCATACTGATTTAGAGTAGAACAAATTCGATCATTATTCTCAGACTGGTATTCGGCATTCATTTCCTGAAGCTTGGAATATTCAATTTCCGGATATATAGTTGGATAGTCAGATAATTCATCATCAGCCGTAATTAAATTGCAAGCTAATGAGCTAAATATTGTCCCAATTATGAAACCGAAAAGTATTGTTTTTTGCACGTTGTAATAGCCTAACTGGTGATAATTAAAATTACCAAAATTAGTAACTTGAAACAACAATATTACCCCGATAAACATTAATTTATTCCAATTCAATCGCCTGAAATTTTTAAGATGAAATCACCAAAAAAAGTCTGCGTAATTGGATGTGGTATAAGCGGATTAAGCACAGCTTACATTCTCCAAAAACAAGGCTGGCAGGTTTCAATAATTACCAAAGATGATCCTGAAAAGATCAACAGGAATCCTTCTTTTTCGAGTTTAATTCCAGCAGCATCGGTAATCCCACATTCGGTTTTCACTCCCCGTCGAAATTCACTTTTCAGGCAAAGTCAGCATTTTTTTAAGCAATTATATGATGATCATTTCCCCGGCCTACAAATCAATGAACATTTTGAGGTTTATGCCGAGCCTCATCCAGTCCCTGATTATGCTGAAATGATGAATCGCTTTCAAATGTGGGAAGATTTTAAAGACAAATTTCACCCTGCACATCCAAATATAACCATTAAAACCGGCTGGAAATTTGATTGTTTTTTCGCTGACTGGAGTGTTTATTACCCGGCTTTATTAAAAATAGTACTTGAAGAGTGTGCTGAACTTAACATTCGGGAAATCACCAAAAACGAACTGTTATCTTTACCCTTTGATTTTATCATTAATTGCTCGGAATTAGGATCCGTAACTTTATTTAATGATCAAAATAACCTGATCTACAGGGGACATCTGCTACAAATTTTGGATGCCCCAAGGCTTCAAAATCCTGATGGTAAAACTGTTTCTTATAATTTCATCCCCGGGCCCGTTGTTTATAAATCAGAAAATGGAACTCCTCAGGATGTTTATTGCTATTCCAGAAAAGATGGATGGGTGTTTGGGGGAAGCCGCCAACAGGGGAAGTTAGATCTTGAGGGAAATTGGGTGGGTGAAGAAAATTCTAAACCCACAAAAACCTATAACGGCATTGAAATTCCCTCTCAAATTATTGATCTAAATGCTGAAATCATAAAACATACATTTGGCATTAATATTGATCGGTTTCCAAATCGAAAAGCAAACTCAGGGTATCGGTATATCAGGAAAAGAAAATCCGGATTAAGGTTACAAGCTGAAGAATATGGCGATAAACTGATTATCCATAATTATGGTCATGGTGGCGCAGGAGTTACGCTTAGCTGGGGATGTGCAATTGAAGCTGCCCGGATCCTCAAAAATTTCCGGAATTAGCACATTGCGAGATACTTTTTTTTGCAAACGGAACATAAACTAAATACGAAATCTATTATTCTTTCTGCCTATGTTATTTTCTAAAGAATTGTTTTCACCTTTTCCCAACTAAAATAATTAGCGTAAATTTTTTTGGGTTGATTACATCTTTATTAGATTTACCCGAATCCTCTTTTATCAATCTTTGAATATCTTTTTATGAAAAAATTTATCCTGTTTATCTGCTTATTGTGCTTTTCAACCATACTTTTTGCCCAGGATTATACGGCCGTTACCTACAATCTTCGTCTAAACCTAGAAAGTGATGCGAGTAACTGGTGGGAATACCGCAAAGAACGGCTGGCTAATCAACTTGAATATTTATCTCCCGATGTTTTTGGAATACAAGAAGGCTTGCATGAACAAATAACGTATTTGGATCAGCGCTTCCCCAATTTTTCCTACACCGGAGTTGGGCGCGAAGATGGGAAAACTGCCGGAGAATATGCTGCAATATTTTACGATACCACAACATTCACAATACAGAAATCCGGAAATTTTTGGCTATCCGAAACACCTGATACTCCCTCCAAAGGCTGGGATGCCAACTACATTCGCATCTGCACTTATGCATTATTCTACAATGCAGAAACAAGCGAATATATTTGGATATTTAATACTCACTTAGACCATGAAGCGCAAAAAGCACGACTCGAATCCGTAAAACTCATTCAGCAAAAAATTCAGGAACTTAATGCTGAGGGATATCCTGTTGTTTTAATGGGAGACTTTAATGCTGTACCCGATTCCGAACCAATTACTTACATCACCGGGTTTATGCAAGATACCCGCACCATAAGTAAAACCAAACCTGAAGGACCCGTGGGTACTTTCAATGGCTTTAACATTGCACATCCCCTCGATCGCAGAATAGACTATATCTTTGTAAGTGAGGAGATTTACGTTCATAGCTATCAGGTTCATGTAGAAACCAGTTACTCTCATTACCCCTCCGACCACCTTCCGGTTGCTATTGGATTTACTATAGAATAAGGTAATTATCTGTAATCAGGTGTTTTTACGGATATCATCAATATGTAATGATATAAGCCAGATTTTTTGGCTTAATATAACTTGCTAATTCTTTTGCTATTTAACTATTCCGGGGACTTTTCCTCAACTAAGTATAAATAAGAACAATAAGTTTCATTTATTTATTAAAAAGAATTTACTTAATATTCAGGCACTAATAATAAAAGTCTAACCGTAAACAACATGAAGACAATTATTGCCTGCATCACGCTTTCTGTGTTGCTGTTATCATGTAAAACCGATACTGCCGTGGCACAAAACTCACCACTCATTAAACCGGAAATTGAACAAAAAATTGACAGCCTGCTTTCCAAAATGACTTTAGAGGAAAAAGTCGGGCAAATGAATCAATATAATGGTACCTGGGATGTTACTGGTCCGCCGCCAACTACAGGATATAATGCAAACAAATATGATGCAGTTGCTTCTGGTAAAGTTGGCTCAATGTTAAATGTTATTGGCGCTGAAGCTACCCGTGAAGCCCAAGAAATTGCGGTTGAAAATTCCAGGTTGGGAATACCGCTTATTATCGGCTACGATGTCATACACGGATACAAAACGATTTTCCCGATTCCGCTGGGCGAGTCTGCAAGCTGGGACCTGGAAGCCATTGAAAAAGCCGCATCTATAGCTGCTAAAGAAGCAGCAGCTTCCGGAATTCACTGGGCATTTGCACCTATGATGGATATTTCGCGTGATGCCCGCTGGGGCCGAATAATGGAAGGTGCCGGCGAAGATCCATATCTCGCATCAAAAATATCAGCAGCCCGAGTGCGTGGATTGCAAGGTGATGATTTAAGCGACCTGGAAACCGTGGCTGCCACAGCAAAACATTTTGCCGGTTATGGATTTGTAGTGGCCGGTCTGGAATACAATACTACCGAAATCAGCAGAAACACACTGTTGAATATGGTACTCCCTCCTTTTAAAGCTGCAGTTGATGCAGGGGTTTCCACTGTTATGAATTCATTTAACGATGTAAATGGTATCCCCATAACCGGCAACGCATACCTGCAGCGGGAAATCCTGAAAGACCAATGGAGTTTTGATGGATTTATCATATCTGACTGGAACACTATGGGTGAAATGACCATAAATGGCTATGCGGCAGACGTCAAAGATGCAGCCTACAAAGCAGTTGTTGGCGGTACCGACATGGACATGGAAACCCGCGGCTACGAGCAACATTTGGTTGATTTAGTAAAGGAAGGCAAAGTTGACGAAGAAAAAATAGATGATGCTGTTCGCCGCATTCTCCGGATTAAATTTTTACTTGGTTTGTTTGATGATCCGTATCGGTATTCCGACGTAAATCGGGAAAAAGAAAACATCTACACCGAAGAAAACCTGGCTGTTGCAAGAGAATCTGCCCGAAAATCGATTGTATTGCTAAAGAATGAAAATCAGGTGTTACCGCTTTCCAAAGATTTGAAATCCATTGCAGTAATTGGCGCACTTGCCAATGATAAAGACACTCCAATCGGAAGCTGGAGAGCACAAGCCGTTACAAATTCTGCCGTTTCTCTGCTGGAAGGCATTGAAGCTGCCGTTGATGAAAACACGGAAGTGAAATTTACTCAGGGCTACACACTGGCTGTTGGCGACCGCGAGTTTATAAATGAACTCAATTTTGCTGACGACGATGGCTCAGATATTCCGGAAGCCGTCAAACTTGCAAAAAAATCAGACGCGGTTATAGTGGCTGTGGGTGAAGAAGCATTTCAAACAGGCGAAGGGCGTAGTCAAACTGATATCAGCCTGAAGGGCAAACAACTGGAGCTGCTTCAGGAATTGAAAAAAGTGAACAAAAATGTGGTGGTTGTACTGATGAACGGCCGTCCGATCGCCGAACCATGGATGTATGAAAATATGCCCTCGATTTTGGAAACCTGGCACTTAGGTTCCGAAGCTGGTAATGGCATAGCCGATGTTATTTTTGGGGATTACAATCCCGCTGGAAAACTACCAATATCAATTCCACGTTCGGTTGGGCAGATTCCTATCTTTTATAATCATATGAACACTGGGCGGCCAGTCAGAAGAGCTAATACCAATCCTGAGTTCGTATTCTGGTCGCACTACACCGACTTAGAAAAAACACCTCAGTATTATTTCGGTCATGGCTTGAGCTACACAAACTTTGAATACGGCAACCTCAAGTTAAGTGCTAAATCAATGAAAATGGATGAAAAAGTTACGATATCAGTGGATGTAACCAACACCGGAGACAGAGCCGGAGAGGAAGTTATTCAGTTTTACATTCAGGATGTAGCTGCCAGTACCATTCGTCCGGTTCGTGAGCTAAAAGATTTCAGGAAACTGATGTTTGAGCCTGGAGAAACCAAAACGATTACTTTTGAAGTAACCAAAGAAACCCTGGCATTTTACGGTGCTGATGAAACATTCAAAGCTGAAACCGGGGATTTTGTTTTCATGGTTGGCGGAAATGCTACAGATGTGTTAAAAGCCGACTTCTTACTTGTTGAATAGTCATTAAGTCATCATAGTAAAGCTCTGTGAATTTGTTCTCACAGGGCTTTTTTATTGGATGATTTTCTT
>JBBDLQ010000099.1:17193-24412 GCA_040878765.1 Balneolaceae bacterium
GTGCCCACAGCAGAACTCACGTTAATTAGCAATCAACATAACAACCGAAAAACCGAACATAGATAGAATTACCAATCAACTGATTCACTTCCTGTTCCCAAAAATTCGCAGCATCATAATAAACAGGTTAATGAAATCGAGGTATAATGCCAAAGCTCCCATTATAGCTCCTTTGCTTCCCTCTTCAGATTCTATATCCAACTCCAGGCTCATCTTTTTGATTTTTTGGGTATCGTAAGCGGTTAAACCCACAAAAACCAGCACTCCGATGTAAGTTATTCCCCAGTAAAGCGTTTCATTATGCCAGAAAATATTCACTACGCTGGCAATGATGATTCCAATCAATCCCATAAAAGCAATGTTTCCAATACTGGTTAAATCAGTTTTAGTGAAATAACCATAAACACTCATCACGCCAAAGGTTCCGGCAGTTATGAAAAAAGTGGAAGCAATAGAGCCCGCCGTATAAACCAAAAATAAAATTGAAAATGTGAGTCCATTTAGTGCCGAATAAAGCAAAAACAAGCCAATGGCTTTACTCGCATTCATATTATTGATTGAGCTGGAAAGCCAAATTACCAATCCGAGTTCTGCTAAAATTATTCCAAAAAATATAATTTGATTCCCGGCAATGAGATTGAGCATAGTTTCAGAACTTGCCGTTCGAAGTGCTACAAAGCCGGTTATTGCCAGGGCAAGAGCCATCCATCCATATACTTTATTAATAAAACTAACCTGGATTGCCTTAACCTGATCTGCTGTTAAATACTGTGTATTCATTTCTTCTTTTTGGTAAATAATTACGTTAAAATTCAGCTTGTGATAATAAGTTCACACAACTATTAAAATTTATTTTTATTGTGGCATGAAAATACTAAAACTTATTGCCGTTTGTTTACTTTGCGGATTAATTATCACGGGTTTGGTGTTTCTTATTCAATGGACTTTTTAACTAGTAAAAAAGGTAATTATGAAAACAAATATGGGATCTCCCGATAAAATCATCCGAACTATTTTAGCCATTGTTTTTGTGGTACTTTACTTCACGGGTGTGGTAACCGGAACCTGGGGTATTGTACTCCTTGTGCTTGCCGCGGTATTTATACTCACGAGCCTTGTGGGTTTTTGTCCGCTTTATGCTCCATTTGGGTTGAGCACGTGTAAAACCAAGGCAGTATAAAAAAAACGCTCTTTTACAATACTTCAGGAGCGTTATTAATACAATTTTATTTAATCGTAGAATCTATCTCATCCGATTCAAACATCCACTTGAGACGAGGGAGATAGCTTTGTTTATGTTCCAAACCAATAGGTCACTTTCACTAAAAATACATTGGTTGGTTTGGCGCTAAAAAGACCGTCAAGATCTCGGTTCAGATTGAAATTACCCATTCTTACAAAATCATCACGCTGTTGCTGCCAAACTAAAAACAGGGTTGAACCGGGCATATATTCCCATCTGAAAACCGCATTTCCCTGTACAGATCGGAAATTAAAATCAGGATCAGAAAAGCTAAATGAAGGCGAACTTCCAACCCCGTCAGGATCCACAGTATAAGTACCATCAGTTTCCGAAATAGAACCTATGTCCGTTCCATAGGTGTCAAAATTGTAGGTACGCGGTTCAGAAAATTCTTTGAAATTGGTGTACTCACCACTGGAAATAAATGGCCGGAAATAAGTTTGCAAACTCACAGTAGGTGAGAATGTCCAATTCAATCTTATATTCGTTGACAGAGTTCGCTGCCTGATATCCGAAAACACATAACGGTTTCCATAAGTATTAGCGGCATTTACATCCTCAACCCGCGTAATAAACTGATCAATATCTTTTTGGTAGATGAACTCTGGCGAGATAGTAAGCTGAATAAAGGTTGTTGGGAGCACTGTAATTCCCGCCCAAATTGCGTTATCAAATTCACCTGCTATATCTTGCCTTTGATTGGTTCCAAAATGAAAAGAAACCATTTTATTTGAATTGGTATTCAAATTCGTATTAAATCTCCACCCTCTTGGCACTTCCATAACAGGTCCGCCCCGGGTAATTCTGTCAGAATATTCCTTGCCTGATATATGATTCTGGAAATTTAATGACCACAGGTTTTTAAAACGAACAGATCCGCCAAATACATACCAGTTATTTATGTTATCTCCATCATAATTCCAGGCATTGCCTTTGAAGAGCCAACTTTCAAAATTTTGCACCCATTTGGGATCGGTTTCTCTATAAATCACGCCGCCATGTATAGAACGATAATCAGCTCGGTTTTGAAAACCAATGTCATTGGTTTCATAACCGGGGCTAACATCCGAGTAAGTCAGCGAAGTAAGCCAATGGCCCTCTCCCCCTCTTTTCTGTATACTCATCTCGGTAGCATATCCGGCTAAACTCGTTTTCTCAGTATCAACTGAAAGTTCATCCGAATCTACGCGGTTATAGTAGCGAACGGGTGAGGTTTGGGCTAGCTGAATAGCTTCTTTGGAACCATTAATTACACTATATGAGATGGTACCGCTGGTTACCCAATCCCTGTTATTGAAATTATGCTCGAAATCCACTCCGCCTAAGTAGGCAGAAGTCCTCAGGAAATCCTCAAAATAGCTTCCATCAATATTTCTATTCACTGCACTGGCAAATCCACCAACGTAAGTGTTCCCGGAATTGAAGTCTTTCTTGGTTCGGGCTACCATATAATTCGTAGCAGGTTCAACAGCAAAAGAATGTTCATTACCGGATGGTGTGGTGTAGAGTGCATCCTCTTTTAAAGTATAAGCATCAAGAAAACCAATAGACCACCCATTTTGTGTTTTACCGCTAATTTTAACTGCGGTGGCAATGGTGGTAAAATCAGGCTGGTCTACATATTCGGCATCAATACCTGGCCGGCCCTGAGGGGAGCGGCCAATTCGTCGGGAATAAAATGTGATGGGATTTCCAAACCGGCTAAATGTTTTGGTATTCCCAAACCGGAATATGTCATTTCCTTCAAGGAAAAATGGCCGGCGTTCAGAGAAAAAGCTCTCATTAGCCGTTAAATTTATGACGGATGGATCAGCTTCAACCTGTCCAAAATCAGGATTTAGGGTTGCAGTTAGGGTGAGATCTGAAGTGAGTCCATATTTAATATCTCCACCAATATTTCCGGCTAACTCGTTCCGGCTATAATAGGGATTTGAGGTATTAGACTCTGGAATTCGTGTAACATCTCCAGAAATAAAAGGTTTAACTTCCACTCGGCGTGGTTTCTTCAGATCCTGTATTCCTGTTAATCTGCCAAACTTCGAAACCAGACCTGTTTCATTTTGTGGGGTAGGTGCCCAAAATGATTCTTCTCCATTTCGTGATATGGACCGTTGAAAGTTAACTCCCCACATTTGTGTTAGCTCATTTGAGCTAAAACGCAGTTGAGACAGGGGTATTTTCATCTCTGCTGACCAGCCTTCATTCGTTACCTGGGTTTTGGCTTCCCAAACTGCATCCCATAATTCATCATCATTGGTATCATCAAAAAGCAGTATATCTTTCTGAACTCCCCTGGGATTAACCCCAAATGCAAAAGCGGTTCGTTTATCGTTATAGCTGTCAAAAGCTACAAAAACCCAATCACTTGCTTCATTTCCATCCCGGCGAAAAAGCGGGGCTTTTATAGAATCAAGAGCGGACTCATACGCCATAATTCCAACAAACAAGTACGTATCAGTATAAAGTATGCGCACTTCCGTTTTTTCTGAGGCTTTTTTTCCATCTTTGGGATAGCGTTGGGTAAACTCAGTTGCTAACGGGGCCAAATCCCAAACATTTTCATTTAGCATTCCATCCAACAAGATTTCACTTTCTTCAGAAATTCTGATCGCTGTCATTACCGGAGAATCAACTGTGCCCGGCCGGATATCTTCTTTTGTTATCGAAATCTTATCATAATTTCCCTTTATGGAAGTTTGCGCTAATGCATTTGTATTAAACCACATTAAGACTAAGGATAGTATTGTAACTAAAATCTTCATTTTAATTTTCTTTATTGAATATAATTGAACATAGTATTCCCTGTAAAGCATTATCAGGCAATAGTTTACAGCTCCTAAATTTGTTTAAATGATTAGACGGAATAGTTAGAAAAAAGTTACCCGGTTAATCATTTTTTACGAATTGAAATATCTCCGTGCAAAGTTTTAAACAGGAATTCTGGCCCGCCGCCATTCACTTTTCCAACAATCCATTTATTCACCGCTACTCTGAAATGACCGTTCTTTTCCTGTTCTTCCGAAGTTGTGGATGAGCGATCTATGTCCATATCAAAGTTTGTGTAAACATCTCCCCATTCTGTTTTCATTTTTGCGGTGAATTTAGCATCTGCCGGAAAAGCTACCTCTATATCGCCATTTACCCCTGTAAAAGACATAGGTGCATTTGGGCTGATTTCGGTGAAGTCAATTTCAATATCTCCATTGACGCTATTTACTAATACAGTACCTGAAATATCCACTAATTCTATATCTCCATTTATGGCACTGATTTCAATTTCCCCCTCTATTCCGGATACCCGTACATCGCCTTGTGTAGTATGCAATTTCAGAGAAAAATTTCGGGGAACATATACAACCATTTCCAGGTCATCGGCTGGCATAGGTCCGGTTTTAACTACCACTTCATTATTGTCTTCAGACACTTCAATGCCAATCCCTCCGCCGGAAATTCGACGCATTCCGTTTTTCATGGCTTCCCGATCAATATCACTTTTCTCGCCACTGTAATTCACAATAACATTCTCTTTATCGTGAACCCGGATATCAATCTCATCCGAAAACATTGCCTGAATAATTAATTTCCCTGGCTGACCTGGGTTTGAAAGCGGAACTTCCAAATCATTTTGAGCAAAAACCGGCATAGTAAGTAAACTTATAATTACGGCGTAAAGTAAATGTGAACTTCTTTTTTTCATGATATTTCTTCTTTTAGGATTTTCTTTGTTTTATGTATGCGTTTCCATTCAATAACTGAATACGCATTTCCGGACCGCCTTCTCCAATCTGAATCGGAGTTGTTTTTCCGATACTGAACAGGGTCGTGCCATTACTGTTTTTCTTAACCCTGTTTTGCAGATATTTGATTTGTTCGAAGTCGGTGTATAGTTCACCGTGTAAACTCTTAAAGGTTACAACAACGGATAAGTTTTTTGGAGCGATTACTTCAATAATGCCATTAACAGTATGAAAGTCAGCTTCACCGGAAGGGGTTTCTTCATACTCCACCCTCACATTCCCATTCACGGTTTGGGCTTTCACCGGGCCGGCCACATTATTCACGAATACGCTTCCATTTATATTCGCTGTATTTAAACCGTTCGACAAGCCTTCAACTACTACTTCTCCACCATTAATAGTTGAAATATGAGACATCAAATAATGAGGAATTTTGAGCTGAAGGTTGAATTCGAATTCCAGGTTATTCTTTTTTCGGTTTGATGTATAATGAAGCTCATCTCCACTCACTTCCACCTCTGCCCCCGGGTGTTGAACAAACACGAAAATACTGTTCGTACCGCTGAGCCTGTCCAAATATATCTCTTCAGGGTTGAAGTTGTCCCTCGTAGCAGGCTTACCCGTTACGATCTTGGTTCCGGTGATAAGAATTTCATCCCCTTCATATCCCACAGCATTCAGGTCACCGTTTATATTCTTTAGATGAAAAATAGTCTCAGCATTAAATTCCGAAGCAGGAATTCGCATTTCCACGTCTTCATTGGTTCGCTGAGACATCACCGATGTTTGGGCTTCCACAGAATGACTGAGCATCCATAGCATTAAAAATAACGTCCATTTCATTGTAACCTCACAATAATGCAGCAATGCTGCTTTGTAGTTTCTGTTGTACGGTATAGTCAAGTTCTCTTTCACGAAGCAGCTGCTCAAATTCCTGCGCTCCGTTTTTAAGTTCCAGCTCAATCATGGCATCGGCCAGTTCAATGATCACGATTGGGGATTCTTGTTTGGCGATGGATCGTACCAATCCTTCCCGTACCATCTCATTATCTCCCCATCTCTTTAATGCTACTATGGTTTGAACCCGCACATTCACGCTAGGATCGTTATTCAAAGTAAATAAGAGTGCATGAATGGCTTCGGTATCGGCTCTTGGCAGTTCTGTACTTATATTCACAGCCTTAAGCCGATCCGCTGCCGAGGCTCCTTCCAGCATATTCACCATCATCATTTTTTTCATGGTTTGCATTTCCTTACTCAACTGCTCGATCTCAGACTGACTCCCATTTATCTGTGAACCGATGAATCCGCCGACAACCAATAAAACCACCGCATAAGCCAGTTTCGGTATGGTGAGTTCAGCCAATGCAGCATTAATTTTATTCGATAAAAATTCTTTCCAGCTGTCTTTTTTATTTCGCTTTTCCTCTTCCAGCATCGCATAAAAGCGGCTACTCATTTCCTTGCCGGGTTTGGGAATTGGGATTGTACCCAGGTCTTCGTGCATTTTCTCCAGTTCACGAAATTCCATGAAATCAATCTCGCCGGAAGCAATTAATTCTTCAACCTTGGCCTTACCTTCAGTGTCTAAATCTCCTGAAAGATAATCTGCGATCAGTTTTTCATATTTTTCATTCATAGCTGCATTCCTCACTTAAGGTGGTTACCAAATCTTTTAACTCTTTCATTGCCCTAAACATTTTTACTTTTATCGCCCCTTCCGTGGTATCCAGGATATTGGCGATCTCCTTGTATTTCAATCCTTCGTAGCGACTCAGGATCACAATCTCTCTTTTCTCAACATCCAGCTGCTCGAGTGCCATTTCCAGTACATTTCTTTTCTGCTCTTTTTGATCGATGATGGCGGTTTCATCTTCTTCATTTACCAAACGTTCTTCATCAATTTCAACCGGAACCTCACATCGCTTTTCCTTCCGATAATGATCTATATGTGCATTTCTAGCGATACTGAACATCCAGGTTGTGAACGTCCCGTTGCCGGAATAGCTATCACGATATTTCAGCATACGCTCGAACACGGATTGCACGAGATCTTCGCTGATATCATGATCTTTACACATACGATAGAAAAAACTAAAAAGCGGACGGTTATATCTCTCAAACAGCAGACCTAATTTATCAAGATCGCCATTCTTAACTTTCATCATCAAAGCCTTATCCGAAGTTGAATCCACCTTATCTGTCCCGGGTTTTGTGTTTTCACCCTTATACACTGATG
>JBBDLQ010000099.1:24512-26685 GCA_040878765.1 Balneolaceae bacterium
AAAATTTCCTCATTTAACATTCAATATTTCCCTCTGCTCTCCGTATTTTCGAGATTCAATATCGAACCCAATTTGATCAATGAGCGATTCCAAGATCTTTAGTTTATTAGCAAAGCAACTCAACTTTTCACCGAAACAAATTAGTACTGTAGCCGGATTTTTGGATGAAGGCGCCACCGTTCCTTTTATGGCCCGTTACCGGCAAGAAGCAACCGGCGGATTGGATGAAGTACAGATCCGGGCTATTCGTGACGGACTTGAAACCCAGCGCACTTTGGAAGCTCGCAAAGAAACCATCCTGAAAGCCATTAAGGAACAGGAAAAGCTAACACCCGAGCTGGAAGAGCAGATCAAGGCTTGCACTGATCTGAAGACGCTGGAGGATATCTATCTTCCGTACAAGCAAAAGCGCAAAACCCGGGGCGACAAAGCCAAGGAAAAAGGTCTGGAGCTGCTGGCGAAACTTATCTGGGAACAGGAAACAGAGAAAGGCAATCCAGTGGATTTTGCAAAGGAATACATCAACCCGAAAAAAGAAGTTGAAACCGTGGAAGATGCTTTTGACGGGGCCACCGACATCGTAGCCGAGTGGATCAACGAAAGTCTGGATGTGCGGGAGATACTGAGAAAAGTGTTTGCGGAGCATTCGAGTATCGTCACAAAGAAAAATCCGGCCGTAAAAGACCGAACCAATTTTGAGGATTATTATGAATTCGTAGCCAAGTCGAACAAGCTTAAACCGTATCAGATTTTGGCCATCAATCGCGGTGAGCGGGAGAATATCCTGTTTGTGAATGTAGAACTGTGGGAAGAACGTACTTTAGAGAATATTGATAACATCGTGATCAAAAACGACCGTAGTATTTTCACAGAATATCTACAAGATTCCGTGGAAGATGCTTACAAGAGGTTGCTTTTCCCATCACTGGAGCGAGAGCTGAGAAATGAACTCACCGACCAAGCCGATCAGCATGCCATAGAGACTTTTGCTACCAACCTTGGGAACCTGCTCATGCAGCCGCCATTGGATAAAAAAGTGGTCATGGGACTCGATCCCGCCTATCGCACCGGCTGTAAAGTGGCCGTTGTTGACGAACACGGGAAATACATGGAAGGCACCACTACCTATCCCACTCCGCCCCAAAAGAAAGTAGCCGAAGCCGAGGCAGTGTTCGAAAAACTGATCGACAAATACGGTGTGGAACTGATAGCTATAGGAAATGGAACCGCGAGCCGGGAGACCGAGCAGATTGTGGCAGAATTCATCCAAAAGCGAAAGGAGAAACATCCAGATGAGGAACTACACTATATGATTGTGAACGAAGCCGGGGCTTCAGTGTATTCTGCTTCCACGATTGCGCGTGAAGAATTTCCAGAACTAGATGCCCCTCAGCGTGGCAATATTTCCATTGCAAGAAGAGTACAGGACCCGCTGGCCGAGCTGGTGAAGATAGATCCGAAATCAATTGGTGTGGGATTGTACCAGCATGATGTAAACCAAAATCAGCTCTCCGGCAAACTGGATGATGTGGTGGAAAGTTGTGTGAATGAAGTTGGGGTGAATTTGAATACCGCTTCTGCCCCGCTGTTATCTCATATCTCCGGGTTGAGCAAAAAAGTGGCTCAGAATATCGTAAAACACCGCGAGCAGAAAGGTATTTTCATGGATCGAGACCAAATTCGCGATATCGATGGCGTGGGTGATTTCCGCTTTCAGCAAGCTGCCGGATTTATGCGCATCCCCGAATCCAAAAACCCGCTGGACAACACCGCCATTCACCCGGAAAGTTATGAGGCGGCTGAAAAGCTGTGTAACCTATTTGGCATTAACCTCGAAAATATTGCCCGGGAAAAAGACAAGATCGCGAGCAAGTTCAAGAATGTGAATCTTAAAGAAACGGCGGTAAAAATAGGAGTAGGTGTTCCGACGCTGGAGCTCATCATCGAAAACCTTCAAAAGCCGGGGCGTGATCCGCGGGAATCCCTGCCAAAACCACTACTCCGCACGGATGTAATGAAAATGGAAGACCTGAAAGAAGGCCAAAAGCTGGAAGGCACCGTCCGCAACGTAGTTGATTTTGGAGCTTTTGTGGATATCGGCGTAAAGCAGGATGGGTTGCTTCACATTTCCAATATGGCTGAAAATAAAAAGATCGAAGATCCTCACGATGTA
>JBBDLQ010000100.1:0-1759 GCA_040878765.1 Balneolaceae bacterium
TCAATCAGCTGGTAAATACCAAGTAACTTTTGATGCCGGTAATTTATCAAGTGGAATGTACTTTTACCGTATTGAAGCAGGGTCGTTTACTAAAGTCAGGCGGATGATGTTGATTAAATAATGCTCAATTATTAAATGATTTATGTTGAATGAGATCGCATTCAACATTAACCTTTTTACCATTCTCAAATCCGGCAACAACTTCACTTCTGTATGACACAGGTTAATAATGTTTGATCCTCAATCTTTTTTTCTTAGGATACAACCACATTCTGAGTCCGTTGTTATGCACTCGATATTCTCAAGCCTTCCTGATATTCTCTTTCATTTTTGGTGATGGTGAAGGTCCAGAAGATGCCACCCAGTGCCATGATACCGCCGTAAACCATGATGAGTGGTTTTACCGTCATAAGGCCGCTTTCGAGAATCAGGGAAGCAATGATGGTTGAAATGGAGCTGCCAATGGTAAATAAAAACCACTCGGTACTGAATACACGTCCCCGGAACGTATCCTGTGTTCTTTTTTGAAGCAGTACGGTACTTGTTACCCAATTCGCCCCTGATGCACAATGCGCTAACAGCACAAATATCAGCATCAAAACCATGCTATTTACTACGCCAACCATCATATACATCATCCCGCAAAATGTAATAGCCAGTCCCATAACCATCACCCAGTCTTTTTCCTCGCTGAATAATCTTCGCCCGATAATTGGCCCTATTCCCGTTCCAATACCCCGGGCCGAATACAATAAGCCCAGCCCGATACTGCCCATCATCAAAACTTCTTCACTTACTATGATCAACAAATACACCAATCCCCCTAAAAATATGGTAGCTGTGCCTTTGGCCAGGGTTGGACGTAAAATATGCCGGTTTTTAAACAGGTAACTCAACCCTTCTTTGATTCCTTTATAAGGATTTCGGGTGCGATACATTTCTGCTTCCGATAATCTTTTTTGGGGAATAGTGGCACGATAAACAAACCAGGCTGATACCAAATAGGTTAAAGCATCCAGGATAAGCACCATATCCGTGCCCAGCCAATCCGTAGCAAAACCCCCGATGGCCATACCGGTTGTAAAAATTATACTCCAACTCGCTGTTGAAATGATATTGGCATTCGTTAGATTTTCTTCAGAAGTGACATTGGGAATGGACGAGGTTTTGGCGGGCTCAAAAATTGCCG
Organism: Balneolaceae bacterium; assembly: GCA_040878765.1. GTDB lineage: Bacteria > Bacteroidota > Rhodothermia > Balneolales > Balneolaceae > Gracilimonas. Next base: position 1,190 of record JBBDLQ010000100.1, read on the forward strand.
AAAGCATCATCTGAAAAGCCGTAAGCACATAAGCCAGCCAGAGCATTGCAGGAGATTGCACTAATATAATTCCCAATACCGCTGCTCCCCTAAAAACATCACACCAAATCATCAACCGCCGCCGGTTGAAGCGGTCTGCAAAATACCCGGCTATGGGCGAGAAGAACGCCAGGCTTACCATTTTCACTACAATTATAAGTCCCAGCAGAAACTCCGAATCAGAATACTTTCCGATTATGGCATACAGCGCCAGCAAGCCAAACCAATCCCCGAAATTTGATACCGACTGCGCCAGCCATAGACGGCGAAAATCGTGGTTTTCTTTGATGAGGGTTATGTAGGGGCGTAGGTTTTTTAGCATAGCTTATAGCTGTCAGCACTCAGAAATTTATCTTTTAGAAATACTTGAACATTCGATATTCATCTGTTCAATATTGAATATTCACTTAACTCCAGTGCTGCCAAAGCCGCCTTTGCCACGTTCCGTTTCATCCATGTCATCATGGTGTGCTTTGTTTGTTTGATATTTGGAGCAACCCTGGAGCGTTCGCAGATCCTCCAGGCGTTGCG
>JBBDLQ010000100.1:1859-4122 GCA_040878765.1 Balneolaceae bacterium
AAGTCATTGACTTCCACAACAGGGAATTGGGTAACCGGGGCAATGACCATTTGGGCGATACGGTCGCCGTGGTTTACAACGAACTCCTTCTCGCCATGATTAATAGCAATCACTTTTACCTCCCCCCGATAATCGGCATCAATAGTGCCGGGGGTGTTCAGCATGGTGATTCCATCGCGGATGGCTAGTCCGCTGCGGGGACGAATTTGTGCCTCATATCCAATTGGTAAGGCTATTTGCAATCCGGTTGGGATAAGCCTTCGTTCTCCTGGTTTAATTACCATAGGCTTTTCCAGAGCCGCCCTTATATCCATTCCTGCGGCTGAAACCGACTCGTAATTTGGTAACGACAGATCCTTAGCGTGATCTAGTTTTTTAATTAATACCTGTTTCATAGTTCTTCCCGGGTGTATTCTATCATTCGCACAATTACATTTCCCCAAAGTACTTTAACGCGGGCTTCCAGGGGAACACGGAGGTCATCATCCAAAAACCATGCCCTGAAATCTCCTGAAAACCCAAAAGGGCCTTCAATATCCTTCGTGCTGCCTTCTAAACGATACGCCATAACCGGGCCGTCAAAAGGCTCATAATTTCGTTCTTCTTTTTGGGTTAAATTTTTCCCGTAAATGTATCCCTTTTTCTTGGTCACATAAACAGGGAGCGTATAATCTTCTTCACTTCCGGCAAAAAGCCTTGAATAATAGAAAATCAGGTGACCGGATGTAGCCGGGTCTTCAAGGTCTAAGGTATCGCGGGTGTTATCTTCCTCTATGTAATAAACCTTGCCGAGGTCACGGTCAAACCAATACTGAATTTCATGATATAGATTTTCGTCGATGTTGTTTTTCCAGTATTTCACTTCAACCGGCAGCCCGTCATCATTTACATAAAAAAGGCTGTGAAAACGATCCAGTTCTTTACCCACAAATGGGATAGCCGGATTTGATTTAATTTCAGTCACGATATGTTTTCTCATCTGATCGTAATGCAGCGAATCTTCACGCAAAGTAACAGTAACCCAGCCTAATTTGATAAACCCATATTTTACCTCATACCGGAAAGTTTCTTTCACTGAAAAAAGTTCATCCATTGTGGGAGTATCCGAACTCTCAGCCGGTAACCCATGCTGCCCGAATGCTGCAGCAGATAGCAATAAAATAACCGGAAGCAATATTTTTGACTTCATATTTTATGTTACAGGATGAACACAACGTTCAAATTTATTCCTTCTCCGGTTCTTCAGATATAAATGTTTCAAATGATTCTTCATCAAAGCCAACCAACACTGATTCGTCTTTAATTAAAACGGGCCGTTTTATCATCGTCTGATTTTTCAGCAATGCTTCAAAAAGCTCATTGTCGTTCAGGTCTTTATCCGCCAGGCCGAGGTCCCTCCATTTTCGTCCCCTTTTATTTACCAGTACATCCAGGCCTACTTTAAACTCCAGTTCCTTTAACTCATCTTTGGTAAGCGGCTCTTTTTTCACGTCAATAAATTCATAATCAACCCCATGCTCTTCCATCCAGGCTTTGGTATCTCTGATCTTGTTACAATTTTTAATTCCAACTATATGCAGCATCGTTATTTTCTGGTGAATGTTTTGTATTTTTATACCCTTGAAGATACGGTTTGTTTACTGAAATTCGAACGTAATGAACACCAAGTTCGTGCCTTTTATGTCAAAATTTTATACCCTTTTCACATATTTACTTTTCCTTACCCTTTTGGTGAGCTGTACCCGGAATGATGCACAGCGCGAATTTGAACAAGAGGCTTTTTCAGCCCCTTCAAATTTTACGGAAACCACTTCACAAAATGAGGTTATATTGGTAGATAAAGATGACTGGCGGACTTCTCCATTATTCCAGGGATTGGTAACTGTTATCCCTCCCTATCCTAACCCCACAACCACCGACCAATTGGTTCAATTTCATGTAGATGTAACCGGGGTGCAATCCGTATCAGGGCTGGATGTACTCGTCAGACTAGATGACGGAACTCTCCGGCACTTGTATGATAATTTTGAAACCCTTCATACCGGTTATAATGATTTTAGAATTGATCCAATCGAATTTGCTCTAAATTATAATGCCGAAGGAGCCCGCGGACTGCACCGGGTGTATATTTATGATGGGAATCAACGAATGATTTCCTACGGCGATATTATGGTGGAGTGAGCTGAGGAACACCCAACACGGAATAACCAACATTCAATATCCGATTAAAATCCTTCATCATTCCCTCGTTCCCAACGTCCCC
>JBBDLQ010000101.1:0-26200 GCA_040878765.1 Balneolaceae bacterium
CCATGTTCAATATTCGATATTCATTTCTACTCTTCCTCAAGCTGACGCTGCGCGTAATCGTTGTCGGGATCAATTTTGAGGGCTTGCTCGTAGTAGGTGCGAGCTTTATCGGTTTGCCCGCCTTTTTTGATCATGTCTCCCATCAAAATCCAGTTTTCGGCATCCTGAGGATCGCTTTTGATGCGCTCGATGAGGTAAGGAATGGCTTCCTGTCCGCGGCTGGTCATCAACATGAGCATCACCTTATTGCGGTGGGCGGCGGAAAGGTCATCGAGCTCAATGGCCTTGTCAAAATCTTCTTCGGCACCATCCAGTTTTTCAAGCTGCATTCTCACATTACCACGAAGATTGAAGTACGCGGCATTTTCATCGGTAAGTTCTAATGCTTTTTCGATGGCTTCAATGCTTTTGTCCCACTGGTTTAGCTGTTGCATCACCAGCGCTTCCAGGTAAAATGCTTCATGAGAATCAGGTTGCTCTTCCTGTAGCTCACGGGCTACATCCAGGGCATAATCAATGTCTTTTTCTCTTAATAATTCAAATCCTTTGTTCAGTTTCTCTTCGAAATTCATGGAGTTCGTTTATTTATCTTTTTGTGATAGGTCTTCGTATTCCGCTTCTTCAATTTCATCGATATTACGGCGCTTGTTTCGTGAGGCCCCGCCGAATGGGTCAAAGTTTTTTTGATGCTTATTGTTATTGGAAGATAAGAACAATCGATTGATATATCTTACCAATAGGAAAAAAATGACGGTAAAAAATAAAAACTTAAGCATGAGACTCAGGGGGCAATATGTAAATGAGTTTTGTTGAGAACGGGTTTCTCAAAAATTTGTTCTTCTATATAATCCAGGTGTTCTACATTATTGACAAAATCTATTTCGGAAGCATTCAAAATAATTAATGGAGAACGACTATAGTGATGGAAAAAATGATTGTAAGCGTTGTTTAGTTCCTTGAGGTAATCCGGGGTAATGTTTTTTTCATAATCCCGGCCGCGTTTTTCGATGTTTTCAATGAGCCGGTCAACTGAAGACTGTATGAAAATAATCAAATCCGGTTGAGCTGCAATGCCCGTCATAATATTGAATATGTTATCATACAGCGCCATTTCATCCGGATCCAAATTCAGCCGTGCAAATATCCGATCTTTCTCAAAAATATAATCGGATATTGTAAACTGATGAAATAAATCCTGGCTCATCATATTTTGCTGCTGCTTAAAACGGCTCGCCAAAAAAGCGAGTTGAGTTTGAAAAGCATAACGCTCACGGTCTTCATAAAATTTAGGCAGAAACGGATTGTCTTCAAATTCTTCCAAAACCAACCGAGCATTACGGCGTTCAGCCAAAAGGGAAGCAAGCGATGTTTTACCCGCACCAATTACACCTTCTATTGCAATAAAATCATATGGATTGGGCATCAGCTACCAGTTCAGTGTTGTTTTGTCAATTTCGAGATCAGGCGCCTGTTTGATTAATTCATCTATATGCTGAGAAGAAACGGGATCTTTCCAATCGGGAAAAACGTCTCTTAAAGGCAATAGGACGAACAAACGCCGTGTGTAATCCTGATGGGGAATGATAAGACTATCTGTTTCAATGACCAAGTTATCGTAGGCAATAATATCTAAATCGAGGGTTCGCGCCGTCCATTTTGGATATCGGGATGGGCGTCCCTGTTGTTTTTCCTGATATTTGAGCTTTTCAAATAATCCTTCAGCCGTTAATTTGGTTTCTATAGAGATTACCGCATTTAAAAAATCATTTTCTGAGGGACCAACCGGTTCCGAAGTATAAATTGGAGACTTCCTGATTTCTGTATTAGAAATAGAGGCTAAAAATGTTGCTGCTTCCCGAAGTTGTTGGTGAGGATTATTGAGATTTGAACCCAGCGCAATAACTACCTGGGCCATGTCATCCTCGCTTCAGTATATTTGGTATCGGAGGAAAGAGGCGGGTTTAATTTCCTGACGGATACTTCAAATTTCTCAATTTCAGGAAAAGCATCTGAAAGGGAAGATCCAATTTTGAAACACAAATGTTCAATGAGATCTGCAGAACCACCATTCATAATTCCGGCGGTAATTTGATGCACTTTGGTATAGTCGATTGCATATTTGAGTTTATCAGAATTACCCGGTGCGGATAGGTGGGCATTGAATACTACATCCACTTCAAAATCATTTCCCTCTATTTTCTCCTGTTCATGCACTCCGTGATATGCCCTGAACTTCATCCCTTTGATGGTGAGGGTGTCCATAAATTAAAGGCTGGCTACTTCTATACGCTGATGCAATTCTTCAACCATTCGCTTATGTTTGGCACTGGTCGAAATTCGTTCTTCCACGGTTGAAATTGCATGAATTACCGTGGAATGGTCGCGCCCGCCAAAATGCAAACCAATAGTCTTCAAGCTTGACTTGGTAAATTTTTTGGATAAATACATGGCAATTTGCCGCGCCTCCACTATTTCTTGTTTGCGGGTTTTTTCCCTCACTTTGTTTGTATCAATTCCGAAATAATCGCACACGTAATTTTGAATGGATTCAATAGAAATTTGAGTGTTCGAATCTTTGACCATGTCTTTTAACACACGCTTGGCCATTGCCAAATCAATATCATCGATATTTTGCAGCGAAGCATGTGCCAACAGTTTAATAATGGCTCCTTCAAGATCTCTTACATTCGATTTGAAATTGTGTGCCACGAATTCCATGATCTGCGGATCTATGTCAATACCATTATCATTGGCTTTGCGTTCCAGGATAGCATACCGGGTTTCATATTCCGGCATTTTCAGGTCGGCACTTAAACCCCAGCCAAATCTTGAAATTAATCGTTCTTCAATATCAGGTACATCTTTAGGGGCACGGTCACTGCTCAGGATTATCTGCTTGCCGTCCTGATGGAGGGCATTAAAAATGTGAAAAAATTCTTCCTGAGTTTTTTCTTTACCGCTGAAAAACTGAATATCATCCACCATAAGTACATCAATATTCCGGTAGAACATAGAGAATTCGCTGGCCCTGTTATTTCGGATAGCGTGGACAAATTCGTTAGTGAAAGCCTCAGAAGAGATATATAAAACAGACTTTTCATCCCCGAACTTCTGCTTAATTTTATTACCAATACTTTGAACAAGGTGAGTTTTCCCCAGACCGGTTGGCCCATAAACAAAAAACGGGTTAAAAGAATTACTTCCGGGATTATCAGCAATAGCCATGGCGGCCGAGCGAGCAAGCCTGTTGCAGTCGCCTTCAATAAAACGTTCAAAAACGTAGTTGTTATTGAGGTTCGAATCAATACGGGTTTTTCGGATACCGGGAATTACAAATGGATTTTCAATTCTTTCTGGATGGTACTCGGGATAGCCGTTTGATTCCTGAGGTTGAACCGGACCCATTGGCCGCTGCGGCATTCGTACCGACCGGTTGTTTTCAAATTGATCCGACCTTTCCATAACAATGGAATACTCAAGTTTTCCTTCAGGGCCGAGCACTTTTGCAAGAGTGGAGCGTAACATATTATAGTAATGCTCTTCCAGCCATTCGTACCAGAATTGGCTCGGAACTTGTACCGTTAAGGTACCATCATTTAGAGATACCGGTTTTATCGGTTCAAACCAAGATTTATACTTTTGGTAGCTTATATTGTCTTTAATAATATCAAGGCATTCTTCCCATGCCGTTTCAACCGATAGATCGTACAATTTCCCTTATCCCCCTTACGGTGTTAGCTTAATTAGTGAGATCAAACAAAAATCAGTTATCCACAAGAAAAACTCGTAGCAGCGACTTTTGACTGAGATGAAAATGGTAATTTATTGGGCACTTGTCAAACGTTAGTTACTCCAATTTTGAAAAGTTATCCACATTTTAAATAACTGTATAAATTATTGGAGCGCAACGCTTTGAGGTTTTTTCTAAATTATTCTAAAATTGCTCTTGACATAGCCTAACATTGCCTTAACACTGAATTAACCTTTTTGACGGAGTCGATTAAATTACTTTAATTATTTTTCCACAAGTTTTCCACATTACTGATTTGATGTCAGAAAAGTGCTTTTCCAATAAAAATTGAATTAGAAATTCAACCCTTTTCTCCTTTTAAAAAGCGAGGCTTATCGCTATAGTCTTTTTTAATAAAAGCCTTCCAATTACGCTCCTCAAATAATTGAAGCACTTCATTGGAATGATTCTCATGCAGCTCTAAAAACATGGATCCGTTTTTAGCTAAATATTGTGATCCAAATTTTTCGAGCGCCCCATACATTACTTGGGTTGATTCACAAAACAAAGCAAGTTCCGGTTCATAGCTTTTTACTTCTTCATCAAGGGAGGATTTTTCGGTTGGCAGAATGTAGGGAGGATTTGAAATAATCAAATCGAACGTATGATCCCGAAAAGCTTTAGGCTTAAACAAGTCATCGATTGCAAACTCAATATCAGTTTCATTAAAGCGGGCATTTTCTTTTGCCATATTTATTGATTTCTCAGAAATGTCGGTGGCAAAAAGTTTCCAGTTTGGCCGGGCATTTTTTAATGCGATAGGAATGCAGCCTGAACCGGTTCCGATATCAAGCACTCTCAATTCAGAATCATTGGAGTGAATTTCAAGAATCCACTCAACCAGTTGTTCAGTCTCTTGGCGCGGTATTAATACACCGGGCTTAACCATAACTTTGATGCGATGAAAATCTGTTTGCCCGCTAATATATTGCAGGGGTTCGTGAGCAGCCCGGCGTTTTACCAAAGGTCGGAGTTCATCAAGTTCTTGAGAGGAAAGCGGACGGTCGAATTCAAGGTAAAGGTCCAGCCTTTTTATGGAAAGTACATGAGCCAATAACCATTCTATACTAAAACGGGGAGATTTGACTTTATTTTCTTCAAAAAAATCAGTGGCCCACTCCAACATGCTAAGAACCGTCCAAACGGAGGGAACTTTAGGCATGAATTATTCTTCCTCGGTTTCTCGTGGCGGTTGTTCCTCTTGAAGAGTAAGGCCATGGCGTTTTGAAAAATCGAGGATAAAATCAATTACATTAGATTCAACATTTCTTTCTTCAGAAAGAGAGCTTCCGCGAAATCCCATCCTCCCGCCGGTTTTTTTCAGGACAATTTTATTATGTTTGCCCAGGCTTTCCAGGATACAGGTTAAGGTTACACTGGAATTTATTTGTTTTTCATACTCTTCATAAACGGCTACATAAATCGTTTCAGAAGAATTTTCCGGTGAATATTCGTACAGGAATTTAGGCGGATGTTCTTTGAACATTTTCGAAGACATTCTGCGAAGCGTTGCAGTTGGCCCAAATACAAAATAAGTTGTGTGTGAATTCATGCTTTGTAGCTTGAATTAGTTATTTTAAAGGAATGTTATACATCAAAAATTTGTGCTGAAAATAACATGATATTGCTTTAAGACAATAAGAAAATGAATAAAATTTCGTTTCTAATGTTCAATATGCCCTCTATATATTCATAAACACGCTTTTTTAATGAAAAATTTGTTTCTTTTTACTCTTTTAATTTCGCTTTTTATGGGAACCCCACAGGTATTTGCCCAATTTGGAGAGCCGGATGTGCAAGAGAGAGAAAAACCCCGCAACCTTTATGATGAAGGATATAAAACTGGATTTGGTTTCAATTTTTCGCTGAATGATTTTGGTATTGGTGCCGGCGGTCAGTTCAGGCTTGGCTTAAATTCGTACACGGAAGTTTTAGCTACTTTGAAAATTGCCGGTCTAAAAGACCCAACCGAGCAAACCTATATTGATTATACGTTTGGTTTTAAAACAGTTCCCGAAAAATATAAAAGAGTATTTGCTGTACCTCTTTACATTGGGGTGAAACAAAGATTTTTTGCCGAAGATATCTCAGATAATTTCAGGGTATTTAGTTCGCTGAGTGCAGGTCCGGTTTTTGCCTTTTCCATTCCTTATTTCAATGATTTAAATGGAAATGGTTTCAGGGAAAATGATCCCAGAGTTTATACTGATTATTTATGGCCTGAACCAATATTAGACGTTTTTGCCGGTTGGGATGAATCTGAATCCTATTGGGGTTTTGGCGGGGAAATAGTAATAGGTATAGATTTTGGAGATAAATTTAAAAATTTATCGAGCGTGCAGTTTGGTTATACCATGAATTATTTTAAAGATGGAATCCAGGTTCTTGAGCCATGTAAGCCCGATTTAAACCGAAAGGGCCAAGCAGCTCTAAACCCATGCGGAATGGGACCAAGTATGATAAGGGTTGAAGAAAATTCCTTTGCGCCAATGGAAAGGGTAAATGATCCCCGCAAATATTTCGGTTCAGCCCAAATAAGTTTTGTATTTGGGTGGATGTGGTAGGTAGGTTCAAGGCACAAGTTGTCTTTCTTGAACCTAACACCAAATACCTAAAAACTCGACTACCCTTCACTAATCACTTTAAACCACTCATGGGGATTCGCCAGGTTTTCAATAATCAAATCCGGGGCATATTTTTCCAGTTCTTCTTTCCCAAACCTCCCGGTTGTAACACTAACACATTTCATACCCGCATTTTTCGCACATTCTACATCCCGTGGTGTATCTCCTAAAACAATGAAGTAGGCAGGATCAGGAGTAAACCCAAACTGCTCCTTTACTTCATCTATTGCTATTTGGGGTAATTTATTCCGGTCTTTTTCAAATTCGCCAAATGCTCCAAATGAAAAATTTCTGTGAATATTGGCAGCTTTTAATTTTAGGTGTGCTGCTTTTGGATAGTTTCCGGTAAGAAGTCCGCATATAAAATCGCCTTCAAAAAAGAATTCCAGCGCTTCATCAATATGGGCGTGGCGTTTTACACGCTCTGTTTTAGTAAGCAACACATTTTGCAGGTAATCCAGGTATAGTGATTTAAACTTCTGATATAAATCTTTATCAAAATCATGGTTTACCAGAAATGAAGTAAATATATCATGATCGGTTCTGCCGGAAAATGAGTCGGTTTCTAAAGAAGGATAATCAATTTCAAGTGTATCCAGAATTCTTCGGAGATGGCTTCGATTGTATTTGCTGTCTACCGTTAAAAGAGTGCCATCTATATCAAAAAGTATAATCCAGGGATGTGGTTGTTTCAAAAATCTAAATTGTTTAGGCTACAAAATCAGGCAAGTTTGCAATGAAGTATTAATAAAATAGAGATAGATATAGATATAAAAAATATCAGATCAGCCATAATATTTTAGCAACGTCTCAAATAAATGATTTAGAATTTATGTGAATAGTAAGGGGTAAAATTACTTATTTAATTACCCGTCTGAACTTTTGTGATTTTGTGGCAATTAATAATAATTGATTACTTCAAAGTTAATACAATCTTCAATAAAGTTACCAATCTTCATACCAAATGGCTTTAAGTACATGTTAAAACGTGGTACCTTTAGAGTAAATATTTTCACAAACTAATCGGAGAAATTGAAATGAGTTTTATTGAAGACGTTCATGCAAGACAGGTGATTGACTCGCGGGGAAATCCTACCGTAGAAGTGGACGTAACCTTAGAAAGTGGTTCAGTAGGCCGGGCAGCGGTTCCGTCGGGAGCATCAACAGGGGAGCATGAGGCCGTGGAATTGCGTGACGGAGACAAAGATTATTTCCTGGGCAAAAGCGTGCGTAAGGCCGTTGAAAATGTAAATACGATAATTGCAGATGAATTTCGCGGACGTTCTGTTTTTAATCAAATTGCCCTGGATGATTTATTAATTGAGCTTGACGGTACTCCAAATAAAGCTAAACTCGGTGCCAATGCTATTTTGGGTGTTTCCATGGCTTGTGCTAAAGCAGCAGCTGAGGAATTGGGAATGCCGCTTTGGAGATATGTTGGCGGTGTAAATGCCAAAGTGATGCCACTGCCATTGATGAATATCATAAACGGAGGATCGCATGCTGACAACAGCGTAGACTTTCAGGAATTTATGATTATGCCGGCTGGAGCCGAATCGTTTAGCCATGCCCTGCAAATCGGGGCTGAAGTTTTCCATAATCTCAAAAAAGTACTTTCTGAAAAAGGCTATGGAACAGCCGTTGGAGATGAAGGTGGTTTTGCACCAAATCTGAAATCTAATGACGAAGCGGTTGATGTAATTTTAACTGCCATTGAAAAAGCAGGGTACAAACCGGAAGAAGATGTATTGATTGCCCTCGACCCAGCTGCATCAGAATTTTATAACGCTGAAACCGGCCTTTATGAATTCAAATGGAGTGACGGTTCCAAAAAAGATACCGACGAAATGGTTGAATACTGGAGTAATTGGGTAGATAAATATCCTATTATATCTATTGAGGATGGATTGGCCGAAAACGATTGGGATGCCTGGAAAAAATTGACCGACGCCATTGGCGATAAAGTTCAGTTAGTTGGCGATGATTTATTTGTTACCAACACCAAACGTCTGGCCACCGGAATTGAACGCGGTATTGCAAATTCCATCTTAATAAAAGTAAATCAGATCGGTACTATTACTGAAACACTGGATGCCATTGAAATGGCCCATAAGAATGGATACACTGCCGTTATTTCTCACCGTTCTGGTGAAACCGAAGATGTAACCATAGCCGATCTTGCTGTGGCAACCAATGCCGGACAGATTAAAACGGGATCAATGAGCAGAACCGACAGAATTGCAAAATACAATCAGTTAATTCGTATTGAAGAGCAATTGGGAGATTCTGCTTTGTTCCTTGGCCATGATACTTTTGGCCTGTAATTAAGAATACTTTTATAAATTCCTGGAAAAGCCGTCACATCTGTGATGGCTTTTTTTATACATTTTTGTTAAATGCAGGGTATGGAAATTCTCTTTTTTATATTCGGGGTTATAGTTCTGGGATTAGGGGTGTATCTCATTTATGATCATCAGAATTATGAACGAATAGCTATGGAAACAACCGGCAAAGTTATCGGCTTCAAAGTAACCCGGAGTTCCAAAGGCAGCAAAATGTATAAACCGGTTATTGAAAGTTATTTTGGTGAATTTACTTCTAATTATGCGTCAAGTTCACCATCATACGAAGTGGGTGAGCGTGTGGACGTTTTATATATAGCCGGAAAAGATCCTCGTATTAAATCAAAAATGCCTTACATCATGGGGATTATCCTTATCCTTTTTGGAGGAATATTTTGTCTCGTCTTCTTTTCGATATTTAGGTTTACTGTATTCCATTTTCTTAGTTCTGGTTTTTTTCTGTGCTTAATTGCTTTTTTTGTTCGAAGAAAATTAAAAGACAATGGAATTGATTCGTTAGATGAGTTGAAAGAGAAAATTTCGGTTAAGCAAAAAGAAGATGAGGGGGCTAACAAAAGTATTGTTAAAGACCATGCTGTAATTCAGGACATTACTGCTAAACAGCAACATACAACAAGATTTATAGGGCCAATATTTGCAGTAGTAGGTTTAGGTACTGTTGGTTTGGGAATATACTTGGGTATACAGCGATATGAGTTTCTTAAACAAGCTATTTCGGCAACGGGCACTGTGATAGATTTACAGGAAAGTCGCAGTGATGACGGCTACACCTACTACCCTGTTGTTGAATATTCGCCAAGCGGTTCTTTTGAAGCCATCACCTTTCGCCATGATACCGGAAGCGATCCGCCTTCATACCGAAAAGGGGAAGTTGTCCCCGTACTGCATTTACCTGATAATCCTCAAAATGCCATTATTGATAAAGGAATTTTTAATTGGGCCATTTCGATTTTTGTGATTGGTTTTGGGCTGCTATTTGCCCTGGCAGGTATTGCAGTTTCTATATCATTTTTTAAAAGAAAAAAACGCTCTTCTCAATTTTATTAAAGGTTTGTAATGTAAAATTAAACAGAGAGAAGTAATCTAAACAGGATTTAACGTAATCCGTTTTTCTATTAGTTGTAAATAGATATACATTAAATCATATAAGAAATATTTCCCCTATTTGTAGTTTAGAAACTCACTCAATGAAAAATCTATCTGTGACCACTTTAGGTACTATAATAATTACGGCCTTTCTATCCTTGGGTATTTTCAATTCTGCATTTGCTCAGGTTTTGATTAATGAATTGCTGCCAAGTAATCAAAATGGCATAACCGATTTGGATGGTGACCGGCCCGACTGGATTGAATTATACAACAGCGGAAGCGAGGCAGTTAATTTAGCTGGCTACGGAATTTCGGATGACACTACAGATTATTTCCAGTGGGAGATGCCTGAGATTATAATGGAAGCCGGTGAATATTACCTGCTTTTTGCATCTGATAAAAATACGAGCAGTGATCCAATATTTTGGGAAACCGTTGTACGGGAAGGAGATGAAACAAATTATCTGGTTCCGTCCTCTTCGGTTAGTTCAAATTGGATCAATCCCGATTTCGATGATTCTGGCTGGGAAACAGGTCCGTTTGGTATTGGTTATGGTGATGATGATGACAGTACTGTTGTGGATGAAGGTACTATCTCCGTTTTCACAAGAACCACGTTTACGGTTGATAATGCAGATATGGTTGAATCATTGATGTTCCATGTAGATTATGACGACGGGTACATTGCCTATTTAAACGGTGTGGAAATCTCCAGAGAAAATATGGCTGGTGAAGCTCCACGCCCTTATGATGAATTCACCACAACCTATGTTGAAAAAGCCAGGTTATTCAGAGGACTGGATCTGATACCTAACAACCTGTCGGAGTATTCGGATGTATTAGTAGACGGAGAAAATGTATTGGCAATACAGGTGCACAACACCAGTACCACTTCTTCTGATATGACACTCATCCCATTTCTGTCCCTGGGATATTCAGAACTTCAAGAAGAAACCCGCGGCACGGCTGAAGCAACAAATTTGCCAAACAGTGAAAACATCTTTCCACATCTTAATTTTAAATTGAGCTCGGATGGGGAGACTGTTGTACTAACAAATCCGGAGGAACAAATTGTTGATGAAATTACCTATCCGCCATTAAATCCCGACGAATCATACGGACGGTCAGAAGCTGATCCGGAAATTTGGCTTATTTTTTCTGAACCAACTCCGCTGGCAGCAAATACAACGGAAGGATATACAAGTCGTCTTAGTATTCCGGAGTTAACTCATACAGGTGGTTTTTATAACAATTCGATCAACATAGATTTTGCAGATATCACGGCAGGTAATGTGTATTACACCACAGATGGAAATATCCCGGATGAAGAAGCATCGGTTTTTGAGCCTCCGTTTGAGGTAAATGAAACAACAGTTCTTAGGCTGCGAGCTATTGAAGATGGTCAGCTTTCTTCAAATGTGGAAACATATACTTATTTTATAAATGCTGAACATGACCTTCCGGTTATTTCCTTATCTACTGAACCGGATAATTTTTTCAGTGCTGAAAGGGGTATTTATGTAGAGGGTATAAATGGAATTGAGGGTCATTGTTCGAATGGCCCGGTAAATTGGAATCAGGATTGGGAGCGCCCGGTGTATATAGAATTTTATGAAACAGATGGAAGCAAAGCTTTTAGCTCTGGGGCGGGGACTAAAATTTTTGGGGGATGCAGCAGAACTAATCCTCAAAAATCTCTTTCAATATTTTTTAGGGGAGAGTATGGAAATCCAGAATTGAATTATAAACTGTTTGAAGAAAAAGAGATTGAAACTTTCCAGGCTTTTGTACTACGTAATTCCGGCAATGATTTTACTTCGCAAGGACATTCTATGTTCCGAGACGGGCTAATGAAAACTCTTATTGAAGATACTGAATTAGATTATCAGGCTTTCAGGCCTGTGGTTGTGTATCTAAATGGAGAATATTGGGGAATTCATAATATTCGCGAAAAAGTGAATGAACATTTTATTGAATCAAACAGTAATGCTGACTCAGATAATATTGATATCCTTGAGAATAACGGTAGTGTGATTCACGGAAGTGCACAAAATTACAACGAGTTTTTGGATGCTTTAGGTGCTGCGAATATGCAGAATGAGGAGGAATACCTCGCGGTGGAAAATATGATTGATATAGACAATTATGTAGACTACATGGCGGCTCAAATTTATTACGCGAATACAGATTGGCCAGGAAATAATATCAAGTATTGGCGCAACCACTTATCAAACCAAGGCTGGAGATGGATTATTTATGATACCGATTTTGGATTCAGTCTTTCCTATGGGGGGCATTATACTCATAACACTTTGGCATTTGCACTGGAACCAAATGGACCTGGCTGGCCCAATCCTCCATGGTCAACGTATGTTCTCAGAAGATTTGTAGAAAGCGATATTTTTATTCGAAAATTTGTAAACAGGATGTCTGATTTAATGAATACTGTTTTCCAGCCAGATTATGTACATGATGTGATTGACTCATTATCTCAAAAAATAGCAGGTGAAATGCCCGACCATATAGATAAATGGGGCAATTCAATGGGTTCCTGGGAAGGCCAGATTCAAACTCTTAAAAATTTTGCAAATTCAAGGCCCGGATACATAGAAGGATTTCTGGAAGAGGAGTTTGGATTAACCTCACAAAAAAATATTACTGTTAATGTCTCTCATGGAAACCGAGGTGCTATAAAGGTTAATAAGATTTTTCCAGATGTATTTCCCTGGACAGGAAAGTATTTCGGTGGAATTCCGATAGAAATAACAGCTATACCCAACCAGGGATATAAGTTTACAGGGTGGAGTGGTGCTTCAACTTCCACAGAAAGAACCATTCAGGTGGATGCGGCAGAGGAACCAAACCTGACGGCTAATTTTGATGCGTTATCCGGTGAAGAAGCCGATATCGTTATCAATGAAATAATGTACAATGCCCCGGATGAAGAAGACCCACAAGACTGGATTGAATTATTCAATCCCAATGATTTTGCTGTTAACCTCAGTGGATGGATTGTGAAGGATGAGGATGATAATCATGAATTTATCATACCTGAAAACACAATAATTGCAGAAGAAGGATATTTGGTAGTAGCCCAAAATTTGAATGATTTTGTCGCAATGTACGGTACTCTGGAACCTGTAGTAGGGAACTTAGGATTTGGATTGGGCGGCGGAGGTGATCAGGTGAGGATTTTTGATCTTTCCGGCGTTATGGTTGATTCGGTAGAATATGATGATGTGGCTCCATGGCCTTTTGAAGCAGATGGCAACGGATATTCCTTAGAGCTAAATGACCCGTTTTTAGATAATGAATTGGGTGAAAACTGGGATGCTTCTTTACAATATATGGGAACACCTACTACAAAAAATGGAATCATTACTTCTAATGAATTGGAAAATGAAATACCAACATCCATTTCACTAAATCAAAATTATCCAAATCCTTTCAATCCCACTACGGTAATTAGCTTTCAATTAAACGAAAACAGCGAAGTGAGTTTGCAGGTATTTGATATGCTGGGCCGGCGTGTGGCAACTTTAATTGACGGGGAAAGAAGATCTGCCGGGGTGCATCAGGTTTCATTTGATGCAAATAATCTGGCATCTGGAATGTACATCTATCGCTTACGGGTAGGTGATCATATATTCCACAAAAAAATGCTGTTTACAAAATAAATAATATTTTTTTGTAAGGAATTGTGTTGGGATCGCTCTAACTATACAACATAGTAGCTTTTTGGTGAGCCGGCTTTCGATATGAAAGTTGGCTCTTTTTTATAAAACCATCTGCTTAAAACCGGCAGAATGCGTACCATATAGCGTATGCAAAACACACACACTGAACTACTTAATTTCCGTAACCATAAAGAGACCAAGATCGATTGGGCTCCCCACCTGAATGTGATTACCGGTCCTAATGGCTCTGGTAAAACAAGCCTGATTGATGCCATTCATTATTTGTGTATGTCGCGAAGTTTTGTATCCAATACCGATATGTATGTGGTGAATCAGGATGAAAGTTACTTTATGATCAATGGGCATTTTGAGGGACAGATTCGATCTGAGTTCGATGTTTCCTGTTCGTATTCGCGGGGCGATGGTAAAAAGATATTCGTGAATGATTCTCCGCTTGAACGCCTTTCCGATCTGATTGGAATGGTTCCGGTGGTCACGCTTACACCCGAGGATAAAAAACTAACATTAGAAGGGCCGGCCGAGCGCCGCACTTTTATTGATTCCTTCATCAGCCAAATTTCCCCGGCCTATCTTCGGGATTTAATTGAATACCGGAAAGTTAGAAGACAACGGAATTCACTGCTTCAGGAATACCGCGGACCGGTTTCGGTGCTGGAGGCTTACCTTGAGCCATGGAATGTTCAGCTGGTGGAATCGGGGGCACGCATTGTAGCAAAAAGGCATGAAGTGCTTGAAAATCTGAAAGCCTATCTCGCCAAAGATTATATTATGATTTCCGGAATGGATTTAACAACCAATTTGGAATACCAAACATTTTGTACTCCAACAACTGATACGAAAGTGATTGAAAATGAATATTATGATCAGCTTCAGAAAGTTCAGGCTAAAGAAATAGAACGGGAACAAACTACCATTGGCCCGCACCGGGATGAAATTATTTTTTACCTGGATGACTTCGAGTTACGCCGTTACGGTTCTCAGGGGCAGCACCGGTTATTTACGCTATCACTGAAATTAGCACAACTTCATTATTATTCCGATGAACTGGACGACCTGCCCATACTGATGCTGGATGATGTATTCGGCGACCTCGACCTCAGGAAAACAGAAATATTGCTGGATGCCCTGCAACAACATAAAGGCCAAATATTTATAACTTCCGCCAACCCAGTTCCCTTTGCAAATTATGTTACCTTTGATGGAACCAATAATCGGTTTTATGAAGTTGAAGATGGTAAAGTGAAAGAGGTGAAAAAATGAGATTCGACACCCCAAAATCCCTGAGTTCGGTATTAGAAGAGTTTCTGGAGAAATTTCCCCAAAAAAGAAAACTAAAACAGGGAATGATTTTATCGGCATTTGAAGAGGTTGTTGGGAAGAGAATGGCTTCAGAAGTTGAAGACCTTCATTTTGAAGGAAATAAACTGGTTATGAAAGTAAAACATCCCTCATGGCGGCACGAAATTCATGCTAACCGATTCAGTATAGCTAAAAAATTAAACGCCAAAGTTAAAGGTGATGTTATTGGTGATATCCTTGTACGCAGTTAGTTGACTAACCCTAATTCTGCATCTATATTCGCACATGCCTGATTTTTCTGACAATAAAATATTAAATCGCATTAAAAATTACCTCAAACCTGGTACAAAGCCTGGTGTAGAAGAAACAGAAGTGAAATTTCTGCGCCGTGAAAAAATTGTAGTTTTTATTGGGGCTTATATAATGGCGGTATCGTTGTGGTTTATTGTGAACCTAAGCGGCAGTTTTAGCATCAATATTAACATACCGGTTGAACCCGGAAATTTACCAGAGGATATGGCCCTCACTGAAGAATTTCCAGAGTTTGTGCAAGCTAGTATTTCAGGGGACGGCTGGCAATTACTTAGCCTTTATAATGATCCGCCAAGGGTTATAATTAATATTGAAGACAGGGAAATCAATATGTTCGATCAGGTGCGCCAAAGATTAAGTTATCTTCAGGGAATCGATATTGCTAAAGTTCAGCCTTTATTACTATCGGTAAACATGGAGTCTAAAGCTTCCAAAAAGGTGCCGGTAATACTAAATACTCAGCTTTCTTTTCAAAACAGATATGGGCTGGTAGGTAAACCGGTGATTACTCCTGATAGTGTTACCATAACCGGGGCACAATCAAATATTCGAAATATTGAGCAGTGGGAAGTTAAAGATACGCTACGGCTAAGTAATGTTCGCGATGATATTTCTGCCACGCTGCAACTGGCAGAAAAGGTTGGGGTTATTGAAATTTCCGAAAATGAAATCAACTTTGAAGCGGATGTTTCGGAATTCACAGAGGGAGAAACTACTGTGTATATACGCACACGGAATCTTCCGCGTGGACAAAATGTAAATTATAATCCTTCTTCGGTAACTATTCGGTTTGATGTGCCTATTGAGCAATATTCTGAGGTAGAGAAGATCAGGCCGTATGAAGTGTATGTGCCTTATTCAAAAATCCTGGAAGATTCCACCGGCTTTGTAACTCCCGATATCCAGCAAACTGCGGAACAATATGAATTACGACTGCGGAGTTTTCAGCCTAAAGCAGTGGCTTATTTTACTGTGTTAAATTGATTTTAGTATGATTTTTGAAGCTATTTCAAAAGTTCAGAACCAAACCAATTGAAGGTAATACGGATCCATCATCTGTAGCATTAACACTCACTAAACTTCTTGGGGTGATAATTTCACCAGCATCATTTCTGTTTAACCCATACCGGGGTTCCGAGGGGTTTTCACTGGCAAGTATATTTTGGACTTCAAGAAAAATATCCAGGCTGAATTTCTCGAAACTCCATTTTTTATCCATTCGGATATCGAGCTGACTCAGTGGATCAAGCCTGACTGTTCCAAGTTGTTCATAATCTTTAAAAACAGCAGGATAATTTTCCAATGTTTTTTGCTGATTGACCGGGGCATATGGGGCTTTTCCTAAAAACCGGTATCTGGCACTAACTTCCCAGTTGTTACCAAATTTATAACCACCCAATAAGGAAATTAAAACTCCATTATCCCAAACGGCTGGTTTATAATCACTGTTTAGCAGATTACTGAACTCACTTTTGTAAAACGTGAAAGCTGTTACACCGTAAAATTTACCAGTGAATTTTTGCTGATAAAGTAATTCAACCCCATACGTTCTTCCTTTGCCGTTACTACTAATTGGTTCACTTCCAAAAACCTCAAAATCACCACCTTTATTTGCGAGGGAAACACTATCTGTAATGGAAATTGGGTAATTAAGATACCATTTAACAAAGCTTTCAACAGATACCCGTGATGATTTATTAATCAGATATTCTAAACCCAAAACTACATGATCACTTTGAATGTATTTGGCATTTTTATTGGTGAAGATTTCATTGTTATTTTGAAAACCCAGGGTGGTGTAAGGTAATATTTTATAATATCGCCCAGCGGATGTGCTAATTGTCCAGTTTCGGTTTTCAGATATTTTATATGATATGGAAGTTCTTGGACTAAGAGTTCGGTACAGTTCATTTCCGGTTTTTGTAAAGGAGTTTCCATCTGCCCTCAAACCGAATGAGAATTTAATGCGGTTAGCCATCATGTTTGTTGACGTCTGCGCAAAAATGCCATATCTGAAAAAATTTAGATTTGTATTGAATGCTCTGTTATTTAAATAATCTTCTGTTGTGTTAGAGTAATTGGCATTTATCAAAATAAAACCGGTAGTGGTGGTCCAGTTATCCAAATATTTCGTAATCCTGTAGCGAAGGTGCGATTCCGTTTCTCGTGATTCGTTTTTAAGATATAGTCCCGTTTCATTAACATTGTCCTCGTACCGGTAAAACATATTACCCAATGTATTGTTACTAACAACGGTTTCCATGAAACCACTGTTATCGGTAAATTGCTTTTTCCAACCAATTCCTATGGTGTTACTATTTTGTTGTATCACAGGTATTTGGTTTTGGATGGCTTCCTGTTCCGGGTCAAATGTATCAAGGTCATTAATAGCCAGATCATCGATTGAACCAACACCAGTGATGTAAATAGTGTGGTACCTATTTATCCTGTGATTGACTTTGTATTGGTAGTCCCAATAATCAGGTAAAAATGGCAAACCTATAACACCAAAAAGAAGTTGCAAATAAGAGCGGCGGACAGATGCGATATAGCTGGTATTAGATGTCTTTTCATCACCCTTAAATAGTGGCCCCTCTACTGTTAAAGCCGCCTCGCTGGAGCCTACTCTTAAATTCCCCATAAATTCCCGGTCGTTTCCATTTCTCTGATTAAATTTGAGAATTCCTGAAAGTACATTTTCATATTCTGCCCCAAAAGAACTTGCAGTAAGAGAAACTCCCTCAAAAAAGGAAACATTGAGCAAGCCTACCGGGCCGCCTGCACTGCCCTGGGTTGAAAAGTGATTGATATTTGGTATAGGAACCCCATCGAGGAAATAGATATTTTCGTTTGGAGCACCACCGCGAATTATTACATCATTCCGAAATCCACCAACTGAACCTGAAACCCCTGGCAGCGATTGCACAACTTTGGCGATGTCGTTATTTCCTCCTGGGTAAGCTGCAATTTCTTCCTGACTGAAGTTCTGAATGGAAAGTGGAGTAACTTCAAGTTTCTCGAAAGGATTGGGTGTCACAGTAAGATCATCTAACTCGTTGATCTGTTCATTAAGTTCAAAATTTATATCAATGTTACCCTCAGAACGAACTACAATATTAAAACGGGTTTTAGAGATAAACCCAACGTAAGATGCTTTTATGTTATATGTTTTGGTGGGAATATTAGTAATTGTATAACGGCCATTGGTGTCAGTAGCATCGCCCAACTCGGTTCCTTCTATAATTACCGTAGCACCAATTAAGGGTTCATCGGTTTTTGCATCAGTAACAATTCCCGTAATAGAGCCAGTAGATTGCGCCAAGGCTGTTCCCGGTATTATCAGAATAATTAAAAGGCTTAAAAAAGATATTATTCGCATTCTCTTGATGTGTATTACCGAAAGTTAAGTTTGTTTAACAGAGAGTAAACAAATGCATTATGCGAATAAAAAGTTCCGTGTTTATTGGCAACTAAGAGTCATAAGGTGATAGACCAATTTTACCCGAACAAGCCCATTATATTTCCACCATCGTGGCTAATGGTTTGTCCGGTTATATAACCCGAATGTTTTGACAATAGCCAAGCTGCGAGAGAAGCAAATTCGTCACCGGTCCCCATTCGTCCTACCGGGATGCTTTCTTCCATAGATTTTTTTACTTCTTCAAAAGACTTCCCGGATTCTTCAGCTCTTTTTTTGATAACCCGTTCAATGGCCGGCGTTTCATGTGATCCCGGGGCAAGGATATTTACAGTAATTCCCTGATTCGCAATTTCTGAAGAAAGAGTTTTGGCAAATCCCGCAACCGCAGCCCGAAAAGCATTGCTCAACACTAACGAAGGAATAGGTTGTTTGATAGATTGGCTCTCCACAAAAAGAATACGGCCATATCCATGTTGGGAAAAATAGGGAACCAACCTTTTGGTTAAGTCTACTTTCCACCGCAGAACACTTTGGTAAGCTTCGTCCCATTGTTCCATTGTTGTTTCCAAGGCTGTAGCGGCTGGCGGACCACCAGCATTTACTAAAACCCCGTACAGTTGTTGATTTTTTAATAAGGAATCAATTTCATCAAGAACTGAACTATCAGTGAGATCTCCGATAATGTATTGAACCTGTTCCGGATATGATTCCTGAAGTTCCTTTAGCTTTTCTAACCGGCGAGCTACGGCAATGATATGTGCCCCTTCTTCTAACAATCGTTCAGCCACAGCCCGGCCAAAACCACTGGAAGCACCGCAGATAAGAAAAAGCTGGTTTGTGAGTTTTAGATCCATAATATGTTGTGATTGATATTCAGTCTGTTCTCTAAAGTAAAAAAATATAAGCCGGTTTAAGAATGGAATTGAGTTAAATAAGAATAGAAAACGTACGGGCTTGATGGTTTAAAACTCCTGCATTAACAGGAATCCGGTGTATGCCACAAATATTACAAGCAGCAAAGCCGCCTCCCAGCGATCCAGTTTTTTCTTTTGACCGGTAAACATTGCGATAAAAAGCAGTAAGGTACCACCGCCAAGCAAGTATAATTCCGAATTAAATGATGGATTGAAATGGACGGGATTTACGAGGGAACTGACTCCGAGAATCAGGAATATGTTGAAGATATTGGAGCCTATAATATTTCCCACGGCGATATCCACATTTTTACGCATCGCTGCAACAATAGAAGTGGCTAATTCGGGCAGGGAAGTTCCGGCTGCAATAATTGTCAATCCGATGATTTTTTCACTTACACCTAAAACGGTGGCAATTTCAATGGCATTATTCACTACCAGTCTTCCGCCAAGTACCAACCCGCCCAAACCAAGAATTATGAAACTCCAGATTTTAAGTTGGGAAAATTGTTTTTCGGGAGTAGTAATTTCGGCTGAATCGGAGGAAAGTTGTCTATACACGTAATAAATAAATCCGACAAACAAAGCGAGGAATATAAACCCATCAAACCTGGAAACTGTGTAAGAATCTGGTGACCAAAAATCATTGGCTAAAACGAATAGCAGGACAGCGGCAACAAGAGAAAGCGGGATTTCTTTCCACACGGTACTTGATTGAACGATAAGTGGTGTAATCAACCCGGAAATTCCTAATATAACTAACAGATTGAAGTTATTGCTGCCGATCACATTGGCGAACACAATTTCGTGATGCCCTTCCATACTTCCCATCACATTTATCACTAATTCTGGTGCCGAGGTACCAAATGCTACAATGGTCAATCCAATAGCCAGGTCAGAAATGTTATATTTTTTTGCGAGTGAAGTTGCCCCTTCTACCAGCCAATCAGCTCCTTTAATCAAAAAAACGAGACCAATAAACAACCAAAAAAATGGAATTAACATAAATCAGGTAATAGGTATTAACGATTGAAAAAACAATTTCCGATGATAATATACACTTTATATCTGCGCAACTTTGCGATTCACCTGCGAACCTCTGCGAGAAAGAAAAAAGTTAGTAATGGCAGGTGAGTTGCGTTAGGCTAATGGTTTTGCGCGGAGTTTCGCTGGGGATTATGAATTACTATTTCACAGTCCAGGTTTCCGGGCCTCTTAATAGTTCATCAAGATTGCCCTGACCTTTGCGCTCAATAACTTCATTCACCTGAGCAAGTACACCTTCATCATAACATGGCCGGTTAACAGCAAAGAGGACTCCAAATGGTCTTGGCATTCTGTTTTCATCCCCGGGCTCCGGCTGATCAAAAAAGCGGGAGAGGAGGTAGGCTTTTGTTTTGTCCTTTTCATCATGAATCCAAAGATTATCTTTACTGAATTTGCCATCGCCTAATGAAACTACTTTGGGTTGAAGTCCATCCAGCCGGATACCTTTTTCATTGTCGTTGCCAAAAATCAGAGGTTCTCCGTCATTAAGGTAAATAGCTTCCCGCGGGCGTGATTTTTTATCCGTAAAAAGCTCAAAAGCCCCATCATTAAAGACGATGCAGTTTTGATAAATTTCCAGCATGGAAGTTCCCTGATGGTCGTTCGCCCTCTTAAGCATACTTTGAAGATGTTTTGGATCACGATCCATAGTTCGTGCAATAAAAGTTCCATCTGCACCCAAACTAAGAGATAGCGGATTAAAGGGATGGTCAATAGAACCATAAGGTGTGGATTTTGAAACGGAACCTTCCGGAGCAGTAGGAGAATATTGACCTTTAGTAAGGCCATAAATTTGATTGTTAAATAACAGCAGATTCACATTCACATTCCGGCGAAGTAATTGCACAAAATGATTGGCACCAATAGAAAGTGAATCTCCGTCACCGGTGATGATCCAAACGCTAAGTTCCGGGCGGGAGGTTTTTAAACCGGTGGCAATAGCCGGGGCTCTTCCGTGAATAGAATGCATTCCAAAAGTATCCATGTAATATGGAAAACGCGCAGCACAGCCAATACCGGAGATAAACACAATATCCTTTTTATCGACGCCAATATCGGGCATCACGTTTTGCACCTGCTTGAGGATGGTGTAATCCCCGCATCCCGGGCACCACCGCACATCCTGATCAGAAGAAAAATCCTTACTGGAATATTCTTTAGGTTCCGTTTTTCCGTTTTCGATATGTTCGTCGATTTTGGTTTTAATTAGCATAGTTCTGCATTATGAATTAGAAGACAAAGTGTCTTTGATTCGCTGTTTAAGTTCATCAATAAAAAATGGCCGGCCGGTAATTTTGTTGATTCCTGCAGCCGGAACGAAATATTTATCACGGATAATTTTCACTAGCTGACCATTATTAATTTCAGGAACCAACACTTTATCAAAATTTGAGATCAGCTCACCAAGGTTTTTAGGCAAAGGATTCAGGTATTTAATATGAGCATGCGAAATATCCATTCCTTCACCCATCAACTCCCGAACAGCCGTACGTATACTTCCGTAGGTTGATCCCCATCCTAAAACCAAAACCTTACCTTTTGCATTACCGCTGTCAATTTTTTGCGGAGGGATGAAATCGGCTATGGCATCTACTTTGGCCTGTCTCAGGAGCGTCATTTTTTGGTGATTTTCAGGATCGTAGGAGACATCACCGGTATTTTCTTCTTTTTCTAAACCACCTACACGATGCTCAATCCCGGCCGTACCAGGAATAGCCCATGACCGAACAAAACGTTCATCACGGGCATAGGGCATAAATTTATCGGCATCCCCGTTTCGCGAAGGTTCAAATTTTACAGTGATCTTTTTGAGATCTTTTTGCTTTGGAAATTTCCAGGGTTCGGTTCCATTAGCAAGGTACCCATCCGACAAAAAGAATACTGGCACCATATGTTCAAGGGCAATTCTGCAGGCCTCAAAAGCAGCATCAAAACAATCGGATGGAGTTGAGGGGGCTACAATTGCTACCGGACTTTCACCATTACGCCCATACATAGCCTGCATCAGGTCAGCTTGTTCATTTTTGGTTGGCATTCCGGTTGAAGGTCCTGCTCGTTGAATATTTAGAATCACCAAAGGGAGCTCCAGCATGGTTGCAAGCCCAATGGCCTCACCTTTAAGTGCAACGCCCGGACCCGAAGAACTGGTAACGCCCAGGCTCCCCCCAAATGCAGCACCTATTGCAGAAGAAACAGCCGCAATTTCATCTTCTGCCTGAAAAGTATAAACCCCGTGGTTTTTGAGACGGGAAAGTCCATGCAAAACATCCGATGCCGGTGTAATTGGATATGAGCCAAAAAAGAGAGGGAGATTGCTTTGATTGGCTGCCGCGACAAGCCCAAGAACAGTAGCGTCGTTTCCTGTTACACTTCTATACTCACCCGGAGAAATGTCAGCCTTTTTAACCGTGTATTTATCGGTAAAAACTTCGGTAGTTTCTCCAAAATTATAGCCTTCCTTCAAAACCTTAATATTAGCTTCAGCAATATCAGGTTTCTTCCCAAACTTCTTCTCAAGAAAAGAAATAGTGGAATCAAGAGGCCGGTTATACATCCAGTAAAGCAGCCCCAGTACAAACATATTTTTTGTTCGTTCAATATCCTTATGAGACAAAGCAGAGTCTTTCAGGCTTTCCTGGGTAAGTTTGGTAATATCAATCTCTATAACCTGGTGGGCACCTAAACTGCCATCTTCGAGCGGATTATTATCCTTGCCATATTTGGCTAAACCCAGATTTCGCGGATCAAAACCTGATGTATTGGCAATGATAATTCCATCCTTCTTTAGCTGAGACAGGTTTGCTTTAAGAGCAGCGGCATTCATGGCAACAAGCACATCACAGTTATCACCGGGAGTCATAATTTCGGTGCTTCCAAAGTTTAACTGAAAAGAAGAAACACCGGGAACAGTTCCTGCAGGGGCTCGAATTTCAGCGGGAAATTCAGGCAGGGTACGAAGGTCATTGCCTTCAAGTGCCGTTGTATTGGTAAAGAGGGAACCGGTAAGCTGCATGCCATCACCCGAATCTCCTGCAAACCGAATGGTGACTTTTTCGCGGACTATATCGTTTACGCCCATAGGATTTTAATTTTTGTAAGATGATTATAAAAATATGAGTGTTTTTTGTCAGAAAAGCATATTTAAATTTTTGGCCGGTGCATACCAAATATTTGGAAAAATTTTGCAATTAGTACCACTAAAAATTCTGAATTTTTACCGCTTCAGATAAGGTGATGTAACTAAATTTATGGAAATTCAAAGTATTCTCTTTGTTGGACTCCATTTGAATCCTACATATCAAAATCTGAATTTATTAATGATTTGATTGATAACAATTTTGCATATATGATCAATCACGAGGTGTAAAAAATAATACGGAATTGGCTAAAATAGCCGTATATTTAAGGCTTGCAACTTTTCAATCATTCCTTAATACATTAATGTCACAAGAACTTAGAAATATCGCCATCATCGCACATGTAGATCATGGCAAAACAACGCTCGTAGATCAAATTCTAAAACAGAGTGGAACCTTTAGAGAGAACCAACAAGTAGAAGACCGGGTTATGGATTCCGGTGATCTGGAAAAAGAACGCGGAATTACCATCAGCTCCAAAAACACAGCAGTTCACTGGAAAGGAACTAAAATTAATATTGTGGATACTCCCGGTCACGCTGATTTTGGCGGAGAAGTGGAGCGTATTCTAAAAATGGTAAACGGGGTTATTTTATTGGTGGATGCCGCTGAAGGCCCGCTACCTCAAACCAAATTTGTACTTCGAAAATCTCTTAGCCTTGGATTTCAACCCATCGTTGTGATTAATAAAATTGACCGGAAAGATGCCCGTCCGGATGCCGTATTAGATGAGATTTTTGATTTATTCGTAATGCTGGATGCAACAAATGAGCAACTTGATTTCCCGGTTTTATATGCGGTTGCAGTTGAAGGAATTGCAAAAGAACATCTTGAAGATGACAACGATAACTTGACTCCGCTTATGGATAAAATCGTTGAGCATGTTCCGGCGCCAGATCATGATGAAAACGCAAAATTCAAAATGCTGGTTAGCAGCATCGATTGGAATGACTACGTGGGTCGGATTGCGGTAGGCAGAATTGAGCAGGGTACTATAAAAACCGGTCAGGAAGTGGCTTTAATGGATCGAAAGGGAACATTAAAAGAAAAAGCCCGGGCAACCAAATTATATACATTTAGCGGATTGCAGCGCGAACCGGTTGAAAAAGCTCTTGCAGGTGATATCATTGCGCTGGCTGGTTACGAAAAAGTAAATATCGGGGATACGCTAACGGATACGGCTGATATGAAACCACTGGAGTATGTGGATCTTGATCAGCCAACTATTGCCATGTATTTCCGGGTAAATAATTCTCCGTTTGCCGGTAAAGAAGGCGATTATGTGACTTCTAATCAGATGAAAGACCGCCTGTATAAAGAAACCCGTACCAATGTTGCCATGGTGGTTGAACCAACTGAAAGCCCGGATATATATAAAGTTTCTGGTCGCGGCGAATTACAGATGGCTATCCTGATCGAAACTATGCGCCGTGAAGGTTTTGAATTTTCGGTTTCACGTCCTGAAGTACTTTACAGGGAAGTGGATGGCGTAACCCACGAACCTTTTGAAGAAGTGATTGTTGATGTGCAGCAGGATTACAGTAACCGAGTGATTGATAATCTGCAAAAACGAAAAGGGGTAATGACTTCCATGAGTCAGGAAGGAGAAAATAACCGGATTCAGTTTCGGGTTCCTTCACGTGGTTTAATTGGTTTTCGTGGGGAGATGTTAACGGAAACCCGCGGTACCGGAATTATGCACCAGCAGTTCGATGGATATGAACCATATGCCGGTGAAATACCTGGAAGAAACAGAGGTGCATTAATTGCACTCGAGCAAGGCGATGTAACCGGCTATGCACTAGAAGGAGTTCAGGATCGCGGCGAGTTTTTTGTGGAACCCGGAGACCCGGTTTATATGGGTCAGGTAGTTGGCGTAAACAAACGCAGCGACGATATGGTGGTAAATGTGGTTAAGAAGAAAAACCTTACCAATCACCGTGCCACCCAAACGTCGGATTCAGTAAGAATTAGTCAGGCCCGAAAACTTAGCCTCGAGCAGTGTATTGAGTTCATTGATACAGATGAATTGCTGGAAGTAACTCCAAAAGCCCTCCGAATTCGAAAAACATTTCTTGACCACAACAACCGAAAGAGAGAAGAGAAGAAGAAAGCCGGCGCTTAATCAGGAAATACAGAATGAGAAATTATGAATGTTGAATTGATTGGACCAAATTCAACATTCATAATCCAAAATTTCTCACTAACCGTTCTAAGGCAGGCTTATTTAATCAGTGAAAGTTTTTTTGTGAAAATGGAATTCCCCACCTTGAGTTGATAGATGTATATTCCCGAAGCAAGATTGCCGGCATTAAATGTCACATTGTATTTTCCAGCGGCTTTTCGTTCTCCGTCAATCAGCGTGGCAACTTCCCGCCCCAGCATATCATAAATCTGCAGCTTCACAACACTGTTCACTGGCAGCTGATAACTGATCACTGTGGAAGGATTGAAAGGATTAGGATAGTTTTGCTCCAATACAATTTTTTCAGGTAAATCAGATTTA
>JBBDLQ010000102.1:0-4004 GCA_040878765.1 Balneolaceae bacterium
GCTCCCGGTTCCAAAGCAAGCTGAACCCATCCGGAAGTCACCATTAAAATCATGGCAAGATGGGAAACACTCACGGCTTTTTTAAAAGGTTGATTATAGAACAAATTCATAATTGGAACCATCACCCCGCCCCCGCCTACGCCCGCCAATGCTGCTACGAATCCCCCGAGTCCGCCGGTTACAAAAGCTTGACTGTTTCCCAGATTATTAAAAACCCGGTTATACTCGTCTTCTTCATCTTTTCCCCTGCCGAACATCATATAAGCCACATACAGCAACATTATCGAAAAGAAAATCACAAATTCGGTGCGGCTGTAATACGGAGAAGTGATTACCAGTTTACCAAGAAAAACACCGATAATACCCATCAACCCCAGTTTTAATCCTTCTCCCCAGAAAATATTATCCTGCAGGTATTGGCGGACAATACTTCCGGAAGCCGCAATAAACGTGCAAAAAAGTCCGGACGCTATAGTCCACAAAACCGGTTGTTCTACTCCGGCTCCATCAAACAAAAAATACAGCACCGGGGTAAAAATGATTCCTCCGCCTATACCCAGAAGACCTGCAAGAATACCCGCAATTAACCCAATTAATAAAAGTATGATGATTTCAGCCAATAGATATTTCTCCTTTTAGATAGGTTACTGCTTCACCCAGAATTTCCACCCGGTCGCCTTTCATCCTGCAGGTGAGGTCCCCGCCTCGTTCGGATATCTGCCGTGCTTTCAGCTCCGTCTTCCCTAATTTCTTACTCCAAAATGGCGTTGTTTTAGTGTGAGCCGATCCCGTGACCGGATCTTCATCAACGCCTGATTGCGGTGCAAAAAAGCGGGATACAAAATCAACTACATCACCCGGGGCGGTTACAATTATTCCGCGGGCATCCACTTCATTAAGTAACCTGAAATCGGGCTGAAGATTTGCCACCTCACTTTCAGTATCCAGCACCACCATGTAATCGTCCGTTTTATAGACTTCCGGAGTTCTTTTAATTCCCAATCCGTTAAAAAGTACAGATGGGGCGTCAGCCTGCGGCATTTCGTCTGCAGGAAAGTTCATTAATAGTTTACCATCCTCTTTGCTCACGGTCAATAATCCGCTTCTGGATTTAAAAACGATCTCGTCCTCCCTATAGCCAAGTTCCTCAAACATAACATGAGCTGTAGCCAATGTGGCATGTCCACACAGGTCAACTTCCGTAGTAGGTGTGAACCAGCGCAGGCGATAGCTATTCCCCTCTTTCAAAAAAAATGCCGTTTCTGAAAGATTGTTTTCAGCGGCAATATTTTGCATTTGCTCATCACTTAGCCATTCTTCCAAAGGAACCACAGCTGCGGGATTTCCGGAAAATAGTTCTGTGGTAAATGCGTCAACTTGATAAATAGATAATTTCATACTTCAAGGATTTAAAACTTAAGATTCAAAATTAAAAATGGATCAACTTGATATACAGTAACATCATTTCTAATCTTTAATTTTTCATTTTGAATTTCTATAACCTAATGTAGGAGCATTTTCTGATTAATTAAACCATTTACTGATGCGGGCATTCCGATGGATTCTAATTCGCAACTTCGGTTACATCTGCCTTATCTTTGCAAAAATTTATAACCGATCATCACTTATTACCTATGAGAGTTCTCTACGCATTATTATTCATCCTAACATTTTGGGATATATCTGCAGCACAAATAAAAGCCGACCTGGATTCCATCGATGTTACCGCTTCAAGAATTACAACCTCCATTTCTGAAAGTGGAAAGCACGTATCAGTGATCACACAAGAAGATATCCGCGAAATGCCGGTACAGTCTGTGGATGATCTGCTGCGGAGGCTCCCCGGAGTAAACATCAATGCCCGTCAGGGTTTTGGGATGCAGGCCGATGTTGGGGTCCGCGGCAGTACCTTTTCACAGGTTCTTTTTATGCTGGATAATATTCCCCTGAACGATCCGCTTACCGCACACTTCAATACAAATATACCGGTTGCTTTATCTGAAATTGGACAGATCGAGCTTATTCGGGGGCCGGCAAGTACTTCTTTTGGCGCTGATGCCGTGGGCGGAATTGTGCATATAAAAACCAAAGCCTATATGATGAAGGAAATTAACGCACCTGAAAAACTCAATTACCGCACAAATGTAGATGTTTCTGCAGGAGAACATAACCTTCAGATTGTCGACGCCACGGCTGGTGTTTCCAAAAAGAACTGGCGTTTTAGCACTTCTGTAAGATCAGCAAAATCTGATGGAGAACGGTTCGCAAATCCGGGCTTCAGCGAAGGCGTTTCGAGCGAAGAAAATTATGATAACTATTTTGAGATGATGAACCTCTCTGCGGCCCTATCGGTGAAACTGAATCAGAATTGGACCTGGTATGCACGTTCCGGTATCGAAAACAGGGATTTCAATGCCCGCTATTTCTATACCCGCAGTATTTATGATGAATCTACCGAACAAATTAACAGCCGGTGGGCACTTTCAGCTCTTACCTATGAGAAAGGTAAGCACCGTGCCGAAATCAATGCTTCGTTTCGTGATGTGGAAGATGTTTTTGATTTTAATTCCGGCACACTTGGTATTCCACCTAATGAACATCAAACAGCACAACTGTTTCTGAATGCCTCACATCAATATGAATTGAATAATGAGCAATTGACTTCAGAATTAAATTCATTGAAATACATGCGATTTATGTTGGGCGGGCAAATTCTGAATAAACAGATCGAGAGTACCGATCGTGGAAACCATCAAAATACCTCTTGGGGAATTTATGGTATTCATACTATGAATTATGATTTTGGCCTGAGTATGACTACCAGCTTAAGATTGCAGCATAACCCCGTCAGCGATTTCTCCTTACTGCCACAAATTAGTGCAGCTTATGATTTAGGATCCGTCATTATTCGTTCTTCCATGGGCCGGGCCATTCGCGAAGGTGATTTTACAGAAAAATATATCTCCTCCGAAATTACAAATCTTACTCCTGGACGAAATCTTGGCAATCCAAATCTGGCACCGGAAATTTCAACTACCTATGATCTTGGGATAGATTGGGCGCTTCTAAAAAACTTCCGAATTTCCCCCACCCTGTTCTATCGTTCTTCAGAGGATTTAATTGATTACGCTTTGGTGAATTCTAACGACATTCCAAATAATGAAAACCTTCAGGAAGATGAAGAATATTTCTATGCCTCCAACATTTCCGAATCGGATGTTTATGGAATTGAATTAACTTCTGCGCTGTCCGCGAATATTAATAGCCGTACATCGTTTAAAACCTCGCTTGGTTATACCTATATCAAAACTACAAGCGATGCAAATACAGTGTCCCGATACATTGCTAACCACCCATCTCATCAGGTCGATTTAGATCTGTCGTTGCAAGCAGGTGATTTTTCATTGCAGTCACAGTCCGGATTTAATGTGCGTTCTGAGGAATCCGATGCATTAATAAATGCAGAGGTTCCCGATCAGTATTTTATCACCAACCTGCGACTTGGGTACAATCCATTCAACAGCAGATTCCAAATCTATACCCAGATCCTGAACCTGACGGATACCCAATATCAGGAAATCCTGGGTGCTCCCATGCCCGGAAGATGGATACTCGGTGGTGTAAAATATAGTCTCTAATTACATTCAAAGATTGATAAAACGCATAAATATGCAATTACATATTCGTGCGTTTCCCTTTCAATTGGTGATATGGTGATAAAGTGATATGGTGTTCTTACTTGTTCAAAATTTTGATGCCTTTGAATGAATACTATCTAAATTTGTCATTCAGGTTCAATGTGTCTAATACCACATCCCTCACCATATCACCATATCACCTTATTTAACCGGAATGGGTTTTGGAAGGGGTATAAGCAGATGCTTGGGAACGAGGTATTCAGGCTTTATCTTTGGGGCTAGCAAATTCACCCAAAATCACCCGATGAAACTGTACCCCAATTCCCTTTTAGATAAACTTGGTTTTGAGCTAATTAGGCAGGCTGC
>JBBDLQ010000103.1:0-3146 GCA_040878765.1 Balneolaceae bacterium
CAAAATAAAAACCCTCTCATCTTTCGAAAAGAGGGTTTCAAAACATATAATTATGTCTTCTGAACTTTAGTGTACAATGATAGGATCGGCATTTCCATCAGGATCACCATTCACGGTACCATCGGTGCTGGCATTACCAAGAAGCAGTACGCCGGCGGCATGTGGAGCAGCCATTGATGTTCCGCTTATGGTATTATAACCACCGTTTTTCCATGTTGAAGTTACACTAACACCGGGTGCTGCGTAATCAATAGGTGGGTTTCCATAATTGGAAAAATAGGCCCAATCATCATTGCTATCCATGGCAGAAATAGTAACAATATTTGAACCATTTACTCGGGCCGGTGATGAATTATTTGCATCTTCACCACTATTACCTGCTGCCAATGAAAATTTAATTCCATTTGAGGAAGCTGCTAATACCGCGTCATCAAGAGCATCGGAAGTAGGGCCGCCTAAACTCATATTTGCAACATCACCATTGCTTCCATTTGCACCAACATGATCTACCCCTGCAATTACACCTGAGTAAGATCCACTGCCTCGGCTGTCCAGCACTTTAACTGGTATAACAGTGGCTCCGGCTGCAACTCCGATAACTCCTTCATTGTTATCAATAGCGGCAATAGTACCAGCTACATGAGTTCCGTGACCATTGCCATCGTCAAGACTTTTGCCATCACGTCCGGAAGTGAAAGCATTATATCCGCGGGAAGCATCTACATTCAAATCAGGATGATCTAAGTCGATACCGGTATCAATAATCCAGGCAACGTTGCTTCCTGAATAAGTAACACCGCCATTAACACGAGTAATTCCATAGGGAGTATCTTGGTTAGAGTCACCACCGCCTCCGTCATCTCCATCATCAGGGTCATCCTCACATGGCCCGCCTCGTGGTGTACCGCAAGGAGGAGCAAAAGTATATATTTTGTCTTTCTCGATGTATTTCACACTTTTATTATTTCGAAGTCTATCAACTTGTTCATCACTCAATTGTGCAGCAAATCCTGCAATCGTGCTATTGTATCTGTTAAGGATATGTTCGATTGAGATATTGGCATCGGCAATAATTTTATTTCTTTCATTATCAACCTGTTCAAAATTGCCAATCTTGAATTGCGCTGTCTCTGAGGGTTGCATTACTACAATGTATTGACCCTCAATGATCCGATCCTGATTAAGATCGTCAGAGTCAGCTACTTCTGTTACATTTTGGCAACCAATTACCGCGAACATAAGTACAAATGCCACAGTGGTTACTTTTGCTATTATTTTTGTATTCATAGGTATTTTATGATTTATTAGTGTTTTATTTAGACGGGAGCGAGTAAGACAAACCTTTCAGTAAAAAATATTCTGAAACCTTTATATCAATTATACCTCCGATGGAGTACCTTTTTTCGTTTTTTTGAACCTCATACTATGTAAAACAGTAATTGAACCGAAATATGTTACAAAATGATTTTGACAATTTTTTACAACTCAGGCTAAGTGCTTCACTGCCAGGTAGAAACGCCCAAAAAATAATGGCCCCAAATCCAAAAATTGGAGAAAATAATGTCCGGCACTATGACCCGGGGGATGATGATTTTAGAAACAGCAGCGTTTTAGTTCCCGTGATTCAGTGGAAAGATGAACTTGAAATTGTACTTACACTTCGCACGGAATCCATCAATCATGGCGGACAGCTAAGTTTTCCGGGCGGTGGCAAGGAAGGAGATGAAACCATTGAGGAAACTGCCCTTCGGGAAGCACAGGAAGAAATAGGCCTTCAGCCAGATATCGTCAATATAGTAGGCCGCCTTTCTTCGCTATATGTAGGCCATTCGTATAATATGGTTACTCCGGTGGTCGGGTTTTTAACAAAAGAACAAACCTTCACTCCCAACCCAAATGAAGTAGATGAAATTATCACAGTTCCATTATCCGAGCTCGTTGAAGAGCAGAATTTAATAGAGGAAGAATGGGATTTACGAGGCACTCCCTATCGGGTTCCTTTCTGGGATATTCACCGGGTTCCTCTTTGGGGAGCTACCGCTATGATGATGAGCGAATTAGTTGAATTATACAAAGAATTTTTGGCTCAGAAGTAACGTCTTCCGATTATCTATCTTCAGATGTTCCGCTTATTTCCTATCTTCCCTTCCATTATAAACACTGGAAATAATGTCTCTTTTACTCGTTGCTAAAAATCGGGATTTTAGTTCGCTCCAAAAAGCTATTCAGGAAAAAGACCCAAACCTGGATGTGGAAATATGGCCGCGGGTCCAAAATAAAGAACGGGTTACTTTTGCGGTTTGCTGGAATCATCCTAAAAATGTGTTGGATAATTTTCCCAACCTGAAAGCAGTGTCTTCATTGGGTGCCGGTGTAAATCATTTACTGAATGATGAAAGTTTAGAGGAATCAGTAAAAATATGCCGTCTAATCACCTCATCCCTCAAAGACCAAATGACTGAGTATGTGTTAAATGCCATTACCAATTATCGCCTACATATGGCAAAATACACGGATCAAAAAAAAGTGGGAAATTGGGAACCTCATTCTTCCATTCCAAAAAAATACAGTCCTGTTGGCATTATGGGACTTGGTGAAATGGGCAGCTCAGTTTCCACATATTTAGCAAATCAGGGATATAAAGTACATGGCTGGTCGCGGTCAAAAAAGAACTTAGAAGGTGTTACTTGTTATTCTGCCGAAGAATTAGATGATTTTTTGGAAGCCACTAAAATTTTAGTCTGCCTGCTGCCACTGACGGATGAAACTGACGGGATTCTTGATCTCAATTTATTTAAAAAATTAAAAAAACCGGCATACCTGATAAATGTAGGGCGCGGTCAACATTTAGTGGAAGAGGATCTTATTTATGCCCTTGACAAAGGATTGTTGGACGGGGCTTGTCTTGATGTTTTTGATACGGAACCCCTCCCTAAAAATCATTCGTTTTGGAACCGGACGAAAATAATGATTACTCCACATATTGCGGCTATCACTCCAGCCAAAGAAGCGGCTGAAGTACTGGTGGAGAATTATAAGCGGTTGTCATCTGGGATGGAGCTGATGTATGAAGTGGATAGGGAGAAAGGATATTAGAATGAAGCTGTTAACTGTCAGCCTTCAGACTACAGCTTTTTCTAACCATT